>JAFDCA010000489.1 GCA_019313025.1 Deltaproteobacteria bacterium | reverse complement strand
TTGTGATTATTTTGAAAAAAACTTGACTTGACAACTATGCCATACAAGATTTTAGGGTCTTATATATCTTTCCAACTTCAGCAATTTACCATTTGGACAAAAAATCGTAACATTTTATATCTCTCATTAACACGATAAATACATTAAAAATGGAGGAATCGATGAAAAAATGGGTCATTTCAGTGTCATGTGTATGCTATCTGATGGTGCTGAGTGTTGCTCTTGCTTTGGCCGAGAGTGAGACTCACACATTTACGCTGCCAACTGGATCAACATATTACATGAGTTTTCCGGTTAAACCGGATGTCCAGGGACCTATGGTGGTCAAGGTTAACTCAAAAAATCAGATTAACATGCCTGAGGGTCGAACACTGACGGCAAACCCTTTGTTTGCAATTATTTATAGATATAATAATTTGAGCAAAAAGCTTGAAACTATGAAATACTTGTATTTCATGGACTCCGTTGAAATCAGGTATAACACGCTCCAGGCAGACATAGACAATAAGGATGTTTCATATGTGGTAGGGGTAAGAAATACAAATGCTCGAGTAATTGCACAATGCACGCTTACTATTTCATATCCAGGTAAAAAACCGGCAATGAAACCTGAGATACCAGCAAATCTTAAATTTGAAATGCCAAAAAACACAAAACCTTTGAAAACAAGAAGCAAGTAAAGTTGATCACTTCGAATCTACCCAGATCGTTTTCAAGAACCAGTCGAAAGGCTCAAGTTTTCCTCCGGCTTTCAGTGCTGCATATGCTTTTATTGTCATTGTCTTGAACGCCTTTAAAGAAGGTTTGTTGTTAATTCATAAATATAACCGGGCAACGTGTGTTTAATTTTCAAGATAACGCTTAAAACATCAAATTCAATTGGTTTTAGAGCGTGTTCTTCTTGCTAAAATTAATAAAGGAGCTTTTTTAAATTCGATAGCTTGATCAATAGTCCGGAAAGGTGTTTTACAAAATGTGGTATTTGATTCTTGTGGCAGTGGTGCTTTTGGCATGAAGCGTGGCATACTCACAAGTTTAAAGAGAGTAGAGAGAATTTGTAAAATATAAATTTGCTGATTTTTCGGTTAATGTCCCCTAATCGCCATGGCGTAAGTCATAAAGCCGCCGCTGAGGTTTTTGGACTTAAACCCGTTTTGAACCAGAATTCTGTGCCCGAGATACCCCCTAAAACCAATTCCACAATACGGGATATACGTTTTTTCCTTATCGAGTTCGGATAATCTGCCTCTAAGTTCATCGATATAAATATGCAAGGCGCCTTCGATGTTTCCCATACGGTTAAACTCAAATTTGGTGCGAAGATCGATCAATATCGCACCGTTTTTCAGAAGCGATTCAATTTCACTCCATTGGACGATGGCCATATCCCCTTTAAGAATATTGGCTGCCACAAAACCGCAAATGTTGATCGGGTCTTTTGCCGATGAATATGGAGGAGCATAGGCCAGTTCCAACTCTTCGAGGTCGTAGACGGTCATTTTTGCCCGGATGGCAGTGGCAAGCACAT
Source organism: Deltaproteobacteria bacterium (assembly GCA_019313025.1). The sequence goes on along the minus strand of JAFDCA010000489.1, from coordinate 2,040 downwards.
CAATTCTTTTGTCGACACCCTTTTTACCCACGATTTGAGCCCCCAGCACTTTACCGGTGCCCGGAGAAAAAAGAACTTTGATCGATGTGTTCGTGGCACCCGGGTAATAGCCGGCATGAGAGCCGGAATGGGTGTAGGAAACAAGATAAGGTATGTCGTGCTTTCTTAAAAATTTTTCGTTGGCGCCAGTGGATGCCAGAACGACATCGAACACTTTGACAACCGATGTTCCCAGCGTTCCGGTGAAGAGCGACTTTCTGCCCAAAGCATTGTCTGCGGCAATACGTGCCTGTTTATTGGCCGGTCCTGCCAGGGCGGTGAGTGTGGGAAATCCCGTGACAATATCTCTGACTTCGACGGCATCTCCCACAGCATAGATATCCGGATCGGAAGTCCTCATGGTATCATCCACCGCAATGCCACCCGTTGGACCGATTTTGAGATCCGCCTGTTTGGCCAGTGTGTTCTCGGGTCTGATTCCCACGGAAAGCAGCACCAGGTCACATTCAATGTCGTGTCCTTTCTGTGTGGAGACTAAAATCCGGTCATTTGCTTTTGAAAATGATTTTACGGCGTTTTCAAGTTCGAGCTCCACATTTTTGGCCTCAAGATGTTCATGAATCAGGGCCGCCATTTCATAGTCCAATGGAGGCATCACCTGATCGAGCATCTCGACGATGGTCGTTTTGACGCCTCGCTCGGTCAGGTTTTCGGCCATCTCCAGACCGATAAAACCGCCGCCCACCACAACAGCACAATGGGGATTGCGTTCGTCCACAATCTTTTTGATTCGGTCTGAATCGGGTATGTTTCGAAGGTGGAAAATATTATCGAGATCAATACCTTCCAAGGGAGGTTTGATCGGTTCTGCACCGGGAGATAAAATAAGCTTGTCATAACTTTCCAAGTATGTCTTCCCTGTGGTCGTATCTTTTATCTCCACCACTTTTTCTTTCGGGTTTATGCCGACGACTTCGGAGAAAATACGCACATCAATGTTATAGCGCTGTTTAAAATGTTCCGGAGAGGCCAAAAGAAGGTCCGCGCGCTTTTTGATGACATTTCCGATGTAATAGGGAAGTCCGCAGTTGGCAAAGGAGATATATTCTCCCCGTTCAAAAACAACAATTTCAGCATCTTCACTCACCCTTTTCGCCCGAGCTGCCGCTGTAGCGCCTCCGGCAACGCCACCGACAATAACCAGTTTAATTCCCATATGTTTCCCCCTATATGTATTTTTTAAATAAATATAGTATCGGCATTTAGAATTAAAATCAAGGAGGCACACATCTTAGCAAGCTCAATGTGATGATTTTTGCTTTACATCTTCAAATTTTAATAAAAGGAGACGGTTGACAACACCGCAAGCTTCAGGTATTGGAAGTTCAACCGTTGTGATATGGATGAAAACCGGCGCATTTTTGAGATAGATACGAACAAATGACTACCAGAAAAGTGATTCATGAGAAAGAAAATGGCGATGGGGTATTGGTGGAATGCGGTTAGGGTAAAGGAAATTATTTTAACTCAAAGATATCGAAATAAAATTATACGAATAAAAAGTTTCTTTCTGTGTGGCCGAAACAAAAAAAGTAGCATATTAACACCTTGTAGTTATTTATTATTTTCTGGCGGTCTTTTTTCGTGGCATCCGCCCATGCCATAGATGTAAACCTCAAATGGTCCATGAATAATGAGCCAAACTTAGCGGGATACCAAGTTTTTTATTGTCAAGAAGGTCATTCATATAATTACAACAACCCATACTGGGAAACCACAGATTCCATGTGCAACATTTATGATCTGGATGAAACTAAAACGTATTATTTTATTGTAAGAGCATTCAGTACCGAAGGTTTTCAAATTCGTGATTCCAACGAAGTGTGTCTTGAAGCGGGAACAACCGCTGATAATTAAACGACAACAGCAAATGTCAACCCTGATCGACCTGTGGGGTTTCGCCGCTGCACCATAAACATTTATAGATTTTTTTCTTTACGAGCCTTAAATCTTTACCCTGTTTCATTCCTCCCATAATGG
>JAFDCA010000488.1 GCA_019313025.1 Deltaproteobacteria bacterium | reverse complement strand
TCTGGATCGGTTTCAAAATTGTACGTGTTCAGAGGGTGTGCATTCCCGTCGTGCGATATTGGCGGAGTGGCTTCGTCATTTCAATGATTTAGCTGTGGGGGAGACCGCGGCTCCCGCATGCTTTTTGCGGGAGAACGCAGAGGGAACAGGAATGTCCCCGATGCTAAGTCATTGAAATGACCAGACACGTGGACACCGGAGTGAAACGGAGGAAAGCACTTTCTGAACACGTGATCAAAATTGATTGATCCGTAAAAAAGTTAAATTTATCATGTTTTAGGATAAAAACATCGCAAAAGGAGCGCGCAATGAGTCTTCGTAAAGGTAATAAATTTTCAACAAAGCACGGACCCGATGAAAAACCCGACGCCTTGATTAAAAATGAAATATTGAAACAGACACAGAACGAAAAGATTCCCTGTGCCGTGGCATTTCAAATTGCTGAAACTTTAAAGATTTTACCTGAGACGGTGGGTAAGACGGCAGACCTGATGAATTTTAAATTGACGAAATGCCAGCTGGGATTGTTTGGATATCCGCCACAAAAAAAGATTGTTAAGCCCCTGGAAAATATAAAAATAGATGTCAAAGATGCTGTTTCCCACGCCCTTGTTCAAGGAAGGCTTTCATGTAAGGACGCATGGGACATTGCATCCCGGTTGCATGTCAGCAAAATAACTGTCAGCGATGTTTGCGAAACAATGGGGATTAAAATTAAGAGTTGCCAGCTTGGCGCGTTTTAACCGATGTGCAAATCAGAGTTTTGAGACACTTTAATAAGTTCAAATCCAATCTAATTCCCGATATTCCAGTATTCCATTCTTCCGCAGATACCCACGGGCTTACGCCCGTGGTCCTCTGCTAATTTCGATAGAACGTTTCTTTTGGCCTGCGACATCAAAGGCTTATTTGAATGTATGGTGCGCGAGACTTGGAAAATAAAACTTTTCTTCTTAAATTTCGTGCTTACTATGGGTAAAAACATAAACAAATTTATCCATTTCACGTGGTCAATGAAAAATGAAACGAAGAGCATTCATAATCAAAATACTTATGAGTTTACAAACATTGTTTTTAATGCGTTTTTTCCACCCTGCTGTTGTAATGGCAGCCATCGGAAAAATGAGTGATGATCAATTGCACTATAAGCACTTAAACGGTCGAAGTTTGAGGGACATTGCGCTTAAAAAAGAGCATCATGGCAACGGCGTTTTCAACAATCCCGTCGGACCTTTGCGGGAGGGGAGATTTCTGCAACTTCTGAAATGGAAACTCAGCCCAAATCAGTTTAGTTCCTATCTCGAAGACCAGTTCGTTCAACCCATTGTCATAAACTGGTCGCCGATCCAGGCACATCAGGGTGTCAGTGTCACTTTTCTCAAACACGCCGGGGTTCTCATCAAGGATGGCGACCGTTATTTAATGGTAGATCCGATGTTTTCCGGCCTGACATGGTTTATTGAGGATTTTTCACCATTTATATTCAGCCCGAAACAGATCCCAAAACCGGATCACGTTTTGATCACTCATGGTCATTACGACCATCTAGACAAATCCTCTCTGTCCACTCTGGATAAAGCCACCCATGTGATCACTCCCTTGGGACATCATCGGGTATTCCAGGATTTGGAAATGAAAAATCGAACCCAGCTCGACTGGTACGACACATTTCGCAATGGTGATCAATCGATAACATTTTTGCCCAGCAATCATTGGACCATGCGAAATCCGTTTAGAGGCCCCAACCGATCATTATGGGGAGGGTATATGATCGAAACATCTACCGGAAAAACAATTTATATCATGGGGGACTCCGGATACTTCGACGGATTTTCGGAGATCGGACAGGAATTTGACATCGACTTGGTGATCATCAATCTCGGTGCCTACGAACCCCGGTGGTTCATGGCTTCCAGTCACATCAATCCCCGGGAAGCGGTGCAGGCGTTTAAAGAACTCAATGCCAAAAAGATGATGATCGTGCACTGGGGAACATTTCGTCTGGGCGACGAACCCGTACATTTTCCACCCAAAGACTTAAAAAAAGAACTAAAAAAGGAAGAATTGAGCGACCGGCTGGTGGATATCAAGCATGGTGAAACATTCCTTTTGAGCTGACCTTGTCATTTTAAATTTCCGAAAAACGAAGCATCATATAATGAAAAAGATCAGAACGGCAAACACCGTTTCCCTGTAGAAACTGAAGGCTAACAATCTTTGCGGGTAATAAACCAAGTCAATTGTTCACGGGGTATTTACCCTACTTCACCCCTGTATCCCTAAAACTGACCCACAAAGGGATTATAACGCTTTTCCCTGCCAATACTTGTTTCTGGCCCATGACCTGATAGGACCTTTACATCATCGTCCATTTTGAAGAGCTTTGTCTGAATGCTCGATATCAATGTGTTAAAATCTCCACCGGGAAAATCGGTTCGCCCAATGGAACCGGCAAAAAGTGTGTCACCAACAAAGACAACCCCGTTTGTATAAAGAGATATTCCACCCGGTGTATGACCCGGGGTATGAATCACACTTAAAGTGATGTCACCGAAAGAAACGGTATCACCTTCCTCCAAGGTTTGATCACAAGGCGGTGAGTTTTCCACTGAAATACCGAAAAACGCAGCATTTGATGAAAGACTTTCAAGCATGGGTGCATCAAGGGGATGGATGAGGATGTCGGCGCTGGTTGCATCTTTCATCTTCCCGTTTGCGCTGACATGATCAAAATGTCCGTGGGTATTAATGATATATTTTACCTTAAGATTATCATTGGCAAGAGCACGCAGGATTCTGTCTGAATCACCTCCCGGATCAATGACAACAGCTTCTTTTGTTTTTGAACATCCACATATAAAACAGTTTGCCATCAGTGGACCAACAACCAATTCTTTAATAATCAAAATATCCTCCTTGTAAAATCAAACGCTACCGTTATGAAATCCTCTTTTTTGCCTGCTCAACGAGTTCGACAAGGCTGACGATTTTCTGTTTCGGCTTTGAATTGGCGAGTTTTTTAAACGTATCCTCCGATAGGGATTTTTTTAAATATCCCACCACATCAAAGCATTCCCACCAGCAGTCAAAGATCTTCCAGCAAACGGAATGGTCATCACTGCCTGTTTTACAATAGAAAAATGAAACAGGTCCACCCAGTCTGGGACACCTTCGCTCAAGCTGATCGATGTTTTCATTCATAGTTAATCGGTGTCGTTGTCTTGTTTTCAGCCCTTATTTTAATTTTCTTTTTTTCTAAAGCCAACCGGATACTGTCGAGGATTCCATTGATAAAAGCACCGGATTCTTCGGTGCCAAATTTTTTCCCCACGTCAATTGCCTCATTGATGGAGACTTTTGATGGAATGTCATGACAGTAAAGCAGTTCATATACCGCAATCCTCATAATATTTCTATCCACGCATGCCATACGGTCAATTTTCCAATTATCGGAAAAGGTCTCAATAATTGAATCAATCTCGGGTTTTGCTTGAATAACGCCTTTAACAAGCTTTAGAAAAAACGGGCGGGCCTTTTTTGAAGAGGCAAAATTAAGGCAGAAAAGTTCCAGCAACTCATTTGAGTCGTTATGGTTCATATCCATATAAAAGAGCGCCTGCATGGCAAGTTCTCGGGACTTGCGACGGTTCCCCATGGTTACGCCCGATCGACAACCTCAATCAAATTTGCCATTTCTATAGCCGATATCGCCGCACTCCATCCTTTATTACCGGCTTTGGTTCCAGCCCGTTCAATGGCCTGTTCAATGGTGTCCGTGGTGACAATGCCAAATATGACCGGAATTTCAGATTCCAAACTGACCATGGCAATGCCTTTGGAAACCTCAGCACTGACATAATCAAAGTGCGGGGTGGCGCCTCTGATGACAGCTCCAAGGCATATAACGGCATTATATCGCGCCGTTGAAGCCATCTTTTTTGCCATCAATGGTATTTCAAACGCACCGGGAACCCGGACGATTTCAATATCCTCGTCCCTGGCCCCGGATCTTAACAGTCCATCCAAAGCCCCTTCAAGAAGTCTTTCGGTGATAAAGTCATTAAAACGGCTGACAACAAGCGCAAATTTTTTACCCTCAGCAAGAAGCTTGGCTTCAATAATCTTTGGCATTTAACCTCCTCCCGATTTTGTTTCCTGAATCTTTCAAGATACCAGCGGTATGTAAGAATTAGCAATTAGAAAATAGATAACCGCAAATATAAATCAGAATATCAGAAGGTCGGAGATTCTAAGACATGCCAACCTTCTAACTTTCCCACCTTCTCACCTTCTTGCTCTTCACCTTCTTTCTTATTTTTTAAAATATTTTTGTTTATCAGTGGTTCGCCTATCTTCTTTCCTCTTTTCTCTTTTTTATTTCCAGTTTAATTGCTAGGACACGGTATCAACACTTAACAGATGCCCCATTTTAATTTGTTTACATTTTAAATACCTTTGATTGTATTCATTGGGTTCTGTTTCGATCTCTATCTGCTCAACAATACTGAGGCCATA
>JAFDCA010000487.1 GCA_019313025.1 Deltaproteobacteria bacterium | reverse complement strand
GTGGCTTATCCGGATATCGTAAGTGTCAGGAAAAGCGTTGATCCGTCCCGATTGATTAAAAAGAGAATCGTGTTTCCTTTTTTATACTGGTGCATTTTCCGGTTGAAAGAGGCGATGTTATTGACAGGCATACGGTCGACCTCGATAATGATATCTCCGCTCCTTATGTCGGCTTCGGCTGCCGGTGAATTGTTTTCGACATTGACAATGAGAATACCGCTTGTAATCGTCAAGTCATATTGTTTTGCAAGTTCAGGGGTTATCTCCTGCAACGTCATTCCGAAACTGGGCTCGGCTTTGGATTCGGGCTGAAATTCTTCTTCTGCTGTTTTCAACTCACCGACCCTTATCTCTGCGCTCATTTTCTCCCGATTGCGAATCACCTCCACAGGGACCGTTTTACCAACAGGTGTTGAGGCTACAATATAGGGCAATTCTCTGCTTTGCCTGATGGGTTTACCGTCAAAGGCAACGATTACATCCCCGCGTTCGATGCCGGATTCATCGGCCGGACCTCTTGGAACAACATCTGAAACCAGAGCGCCTTGTTCATCAGGAAGGTTGAGTTTACCTTTGAGTTCAGGGGTCACTTTTTGGATCATGACACCGATCCATCCCCGGATGACTTTCCCCTTTATTAGTTGAGGCAGAAGGTCTTTGACCATATTGATGGGAATGGCAAATCCGATGCCGACACTCCCCCCGCTTTGGGAAAAAATAGCCGTGTTCATGCCGATGACCTCACCAGCGGTATTCAAGAGAGGTCCCCCACTGTTGCCCGGGTTGATGGGGGTGTCGGTTTGAATAAAATTATCGTATGCGCCGGCGCCGATCTGTCGGTATTTGGCACTGACGATTCCGGCCGTCACCGTATTGCCCAGACCAAATGGATTTCCGATGGCAACCACCCAATCGCCGACCTCCAATCTGTTAGAATCGCCGAAAGTAAGCGGAATGAAAGGTATGTTCGATTTAATACGGATAAGCGCCAGATCCGTCATGGGGTCACGTCCGACGATTTTGGCATCAAATTCCTTTCCATCCGCTGTACGAACTCTGATCTCGTCGGTCTGTTCGACCACATGGTTGTTGGTCAAGATAAAGCCTTTTTTGTCGATGATAAAACCGGTGCCCAGACTTTTTTGTTTATACTTTTTAGGGATTTGACCTCCAAAGTAACGTTCAAAGAAATCCCTCATGGGATCGTTCGGACCAAAAGGCATCGGAATTTCTTGCTCTTCCTTGATAATTTTGACAGCACTGATGTTTACCACCGATGGATTGGCGATTTTAACCAAGTGTGAAAAAGACACGGGGGCTTCTGCGACATTTCTTGCGGAAGAAGACACCGATGATCCCGCCACAAGCAGCAGGGCAATAATGACCCACGCGGCCATAGATTTGCCCAAGATCAAGGGTATTCGGACAGGGTTGTTTTGATGCGATTTCGGTTTTTTCATGACGTTTTTCCTTCGTTTATATGGAGGTCTTTTGAGTTTCTTTCGAATTTGGTAAGAATGTGTTCAAGGGCCGAATTTCAGCCTACCATCAAACATCCGATTTTGGAACCATCACCATATTCAGACCCATTAGCATTGACGATAACCCATTTTGGCGACGTTTTGTCAAGCGCCATTTTTTTCTCACACAAGAACTTACCTTTGCTCATTGAATCGAGCCGAAAGTCCGTTCAATCGAAGTGTTTATGTTTCGTGTGCCTTTCAAAATAAGTTTAAAGCGAATGATGTTTGTTCGAATAATCTTTCGTTTCAACGCTTTGAAAAACAACATTAATTTCTGACCGAATGTGCTTCGTTAATCTTGCGTATGTTCAAATTTGACCGGCCCCAGACGGCTTTGGTAGTCTCTTAGTCGCAGGCTGAGCACTTTGCACAGGTTCAATGATACAGACGGTGAATTCTTCAATAAAACTAGAAAATCATCGGCTTTTAACATCAGTATCTGGGCATCGGATTCGACTTTGGCGGTATAGGGGTGATGTTTGCCGTCGATAAGGGCCAGTTCTCCAAAGAATTGGTTTTTTCCGATGTACTCCAGCACCTTCTTCCGTTTTGTTTCATGACCTGTTATCAGAGACACTTGACCTTCAAAAATAAGATACAGGTAATCAAGAGGCATACCTTCCCTGAATACGATGTCGTTTTTCGCATATCGCTGAAACGTCATCAAGGAGACATGGGTGAGAAGCTCCTGAATACGCAAGTTTGTAAAGAGCGGTATTTGGCGAATCCATCGGATTTTTTCGATCATGGGTGAGGTGGATGGTGAATGTCTTTTTGTGTAAACTCCGGACTCAAAATCATCCAGCACCCATCCGGCGGCATCCTTTACCATCTGATTTTCTGAACGTGCGTATCGTCGAATATCGGGAAGCATTGCATCGTCTTTAGCCGATTCTCCCAACGCATAAAGGCCGAGAGTCCGTATCACGGGGTCCGTATCTCCCACCAATTCCTTAAGAATTTCTCCAAGAGAGGAGTCCATGGGAAGATCATCTCTCATACTTTCCCGGGCAACAGCGAGTTTTTCATCCATCGTCCCTTCGCCCAGCAACGGCATAAGCAGACGTCGAATATCGGTATGTAGGCTGCTTTCCAAAGCTTCGATGGCGTTATCCACATCCCGCTTTTCACCGGACTGAATCGCTCGTATAATCAATTTCATTCGATCTCCGAAAACCGTGAATCCGAGCCCTCTGAGCACAATTTCGATGCTTTCATTGTGTTTTTCCAAAAGGTGATCCCGGCATAAAGCTAGTGCAGAGGTCAACGGGATGGAATCCAGGATCTTCACCTTTGCCAGAAGGCCATAAGCGGTTTTAAGCTCCTTTACAATAAAAGAGGAAAGCATAACGGCAGGCACACCGATGGTGTTAAGAAGTGAAAGCACTTCGTTTTTTAGAACACGGGAGGGAAGATAAAGAGCTGATAATAGTTCGGGCAATGCATCTTTTTCGCTTCGTTGAATCAACTGTGCGGCCAGGGACCGGACGAATGGGTCCGGGTCCGTTAAACGTTTGATTAACATTTCTAAAGGGATGTCATTTTTCAAAACACCCGCTGCTTCAACCGCGGTTTTACGAACCTGAGACGATGGATCTTCAAACGCTGCCTGAAGGATGTCAACGATTGCATTGTGCTCCATCTTGGACAGACCGGTGATGGCCCAAGCTTTTAATTCCGGATCTTCCCCAACAGAAAGTTCGAGCAGGATGTTTTCAAAAGCGCCATCTCCGGTTTTACTGAGAATCTCGACGCCCATTCGGAAGTCGGAAGCATTCCCATTGAGTAAATTATTGAGACGGTTTCGGAAAGTGGATAAATTTTGAGGATCTTTTCCGAGATATACGCCGGACAGCGCTTCGATTTGAACCCGGTGATCCGAATGATCCAAAAAAGACTCCATGATCGAAGAACATCTTTTGGGGGCTATGCGAGTGAGCGTTTCCAGCAGACACGACAGAAGTTCCGGCGGAGCCGAACGGGTCAAAAGGACAAGTTTATTAAAAGTTGATTCTGTAACCTTAGGATCCAGTAAACTCAACATCTGTTTTTGTGTTTTTAAAGGTTGTGTCGACAACGCATCTAAAAGGGTATCCATCCATCCCGTCGGTTTTGCCGCTGCCAGGATTTCTGAATAAAAAACGGCGAATTTTGGCTCCGCATTGACCATTTTCTGTTTAAGACCGTTCAGCAGACGCTTATCTTTTAACAGCGCTTTAAGGTTGACATCTTCGAGATTTGGCCAGTCGATGTGTTTGTCGGCAAGTGTTTGAAGTAGAATCGATGGATATGCTTTTTTGAGACGGATATTGGTAAACAGCCAGATAAACACTAAAGGGGCCGCCACGATGGACAACCAGCGCGGGTCCATCAAGCCTTTGATGAGAATCAGCAGACCTGAACCGGTGAAATCGGAAATCCTGACCACCGCGCCTCTTAAGAAAACTCGGATGAGTGCCCGACTTTGCTCCGGGAAAAAGTTATACAGGACCGTCCGGGCCGGGTTGTTGAGGGTTGTTTTGAGAGTTTCAGTGCTAAAGCGTGCATAAATTCCCGATATGATATCAAATCGTAGAAACAGAGTGCCAAATGCCAAAAAATAGTTCACCGGATGAAACAGCAAGCTGTTGGTGATGCCCAGGCGGGTAATGATTCGTCCGGAAACCATCAAAACAACAAACATGGCGGCGTTGGAGACACCGCGATATAGACCGAAAAAATGAAGTGTCGCCGCTTCCGTGGTGAAATGATGGTCCACAACAACATTGAACTGGTAGTCCATGATGGGTAGCAGTATATTCGGTATGGCGATGATAAGAATCATGTATTTCAGCAATATTGATTCACGGGCGTGAGTAAGAAATTCTTGAAAATTATTGGCAAATTTTCCTTCGAGCTTGCCTTTGCGTCTATCGACACGGGTTTCCATGGGAGCGGCTATGATTTTTTCAGTCAATTCGTTGAGAACGGCAGCCAGCACCATTCCCGCAACGAATATCAAAAGGAGATTGTTAAGACCGAGCCAGCGGGCGAGTCTTCCTGTCATCAAGCTGCCCGCTGTCGTACCCATAACGCCACCGGCCGTAACCAGTGTGAAAAGGCGTTTGGATTGCTGTACAGTAAACAGGTCACTTAAAATATCCCAGTAGAGAATCGGCAAAATGGCAACAGATTGGCTTTTGAGGATGTAGAGTACCGGATAAAGCCAGGCAAAATTTAAGGGCAGTAGCAAACGAATCAGACCGATACAACCGCCGAAATAAAGCAAAATCACCGTAAAAACACGAACGTTGCGATAACGTTCCATAAAAATGCCGACGAGTCCGGAAAAAAAGAGCGTAATGATCGCCTCTACGAGAAAAACGGTGGGCAAGGATTGGACTCCGAAACGCTTGAGAAAGGCACTTTGGGCAAAATTATTGATCTGGATGGCACTGCTGCTCATCACCAGTTGAATGGCGGTCACCCAAATCAGAGGTTTTATCTCATTCGGATAAACCCTCAACACTTTCCGAAGAAAGATTTCGGGCTGGATCCACTGCATCAGGTTGTGATGCCGGGTCGGCAAAACCGGGGTATAATCGCTCATGATATAAGAACGAAAATTTTAAATATTTTATAGAACCATCTTGTTCAGCAAAAGCAAACATCTAGTTTAACAATCGTGGAACTTATCCGTATCTGTTGTCAATATCTTTTTAAAAAAATTGAGAAAAATGTTCGATCGAGATATTGATAATATTTCGAAAAAAATCGAAGCCTCAATTTTCAGAAACATCCTTGAAACGCATCGGGCTGTTTGTATTATTTTATGTTAGATTTATATATTTTTGTGCAGAGCATACTTGACGGATAATCTAATGGTGTCATATTCATGGTTGTTATTTTTTTGGATAATTGTTTAAAAGGAAAAAACATTTTTAATCTGTGGTGGATACATTACTTTAATTTAAAAAAACGGGTGTTGAAAATGATGTCACATACGAGCTTCAAAAAATATCTATGTTTATATGTTGTAATCGTTTTTTTCAGTTTGATATCAATATCTTGGGCGGTGGCACCCAAGATGCTGGAAAACAAGCAAGGCCCCACGACGGTGAACCACCAGAGACCATTGCCCGAGATCGATCCTGCCGACATTGAGCTAAAAATCAAAGAGATTAAAAAAAGGTTGGTCGAAGTCGAAGCATCGGAAAATGAACAAACAGCTCGTCAATTGGGAATACTGTTT
>JAFDCA010000486.1 GCA_019313025.1 Deltaproteobacteria bacterium | reverse complement strand
TACCCTTCCTTCGAAGCCATATCTTCCAATCAAAAAAATGTTCTAGCCTGTTTCAAAAATCTTGATTTATCTTAATTTGATAAGTCACAAGGAGATAAGACCAATGGCCCCAAAAATAAATTTAGACACTTTAATGGAAGTGCTCCCTTACCAGAGAAAAAGAGGAAAATGGAAGAGCCTTCAGCTGGACTGGAAGAAAGAGTGGGAGCGGTTCGACGCCAAAAAGCTCTTTGGATTCGATCCTTCCGGTATGAATGAACAAAGATTGAACAAATTGCGTCAGCGCAAAGAATCCATCCTGGATGGTAATCACGCTGCGCTTTCCATCCTAACCCGTCTGGTGGACGGACTTTGCGGCTATCCCATAACACCATCCACACCCATTGCCGAGGATTTTGCCAAGGCCGCCGCTCATGGACAAAAAAATCTGTTCGGCACCGAACTGATGTATTTTCAGCCCAGCGATGAGCTCTCAGCCATTGCAGCAGTGGAAGCTATGGCGTGTCAGGGGGGAAGATATGTGGACAACACGTCGTCACAGGGGCTGGTGTTAAAGACCAAAAACCTCTATTCAGTAGCGGGCAAACGACTTCCGGTTATTATGACGGTTATGGCCCGAGAGGTGAATAAGGGATCGTTGAGCATTCACTGCGGCCACAACGATTTCTACGGTGTTCGCAACACCGGATGGGCTCAGCTTGTCTCTGAAAATAATCAAGAACTTCATGATTTGCTGCCAATCGCCTTTAAAACCGCTGAACTGAGACAGGTCATGCTGCCTTTCATGGTCATCGGAGACGGATTTATCAAATCCCATGCCCTTGAAAACATAAAACTTCTATCAGACGACTTTCTGAAGTATTTTGTCGGACCGCCAAACCGCCTTTATCAGCCCGATTTTGAACAGAGGTACCTCACTGGAACCTTTACCGATACCGACTTGACCATGGAAGGTCAGGTGGCCCAAGATCTTGCTTACCGTTTTGTCAAAAGGGGGGTTATCGCCTCCATGAACGTAATGAACCAGATTTTAGGGGCCAACCTCAAGGTTGTGGAATGCTACCGCACCGAAGATGCCGAAATGGTCGTCGTTGTTTTGGGATCCGCAGCCGGTGTTCTCAAGGATGTGGTTGATTACTACCGGGATGTACAAGGCTTGAAAATAGGGGTTGTGCGACCGGTATTGTTCAACCCGCCCTGCTACGAGGAAATCGCCTACGGGGTTCGCAACGCCAAGGTTATCACCGTGTTGGAACGAACCGGTATGGTTCACAATCAGCTCCTGCTGGCCGATTTGCAGGTGGCGCTCCAATTGTCTCAAAGAGCCTATCGCGAGGGCAAGGATGAGCACAAACTATACGCCCGAGACGATATGCCCACCCTTTTGCATGGGGTTTACGGTCTGGGCAGCAAAGATTTCAACAAATACGATGCCGCCGCGGTCGTTGAAAACATGCGGGCCTGTTTAGAAAGCGATCGAGACAATTTTATCCGAGACTTTTATTCCGGAGTCGAAGGCCCTTACAGCCTGAACCCTGTACAAATTCCGGATTACAAAGACCGGGAACTGGGTATGACCTTTATCGGTATCGGTGCCGAAGGCGTTAAAACGGCTCTTGAAACCGCTGCGGTGATCTATGCTGAAGAAAGCTGCAACGGCCAGCGATATATCGAGTCCGGCGCCCGTTACGGTGCAGCCAGAAAGGGGGCTCCGGTATTTATGAATCTTCGAATCAGCGCCAGTCCGATTCGAAATGCCTCGGAACTCACCGAGCATGATGTGTTGGCTTTTTTTAATGAAAAGTTTCTATCCGGCGAAATTTTAAGAGACTACGTCGGAGGGTTGAACCAAAACGGACTCCTGGTGATCAACAGCGCCAGAACCGCAGATGAAATCCTCGAGACTTTTCCAGTTGAAATGCGTCAGCGTATTGCCGAAAAAAATATCAAGGTGATTGCCGTGGACGCCACTCAGGCCGCCTTGAAACACCTTAAGAAAAATTTGCCCGGCGCAGTAATGCTGGGTCTTATTAATAAGGAGACGGGAATTTTTACGCCCGAGGCTTTTGAAGCCAGATTTACCAGCATCATGAAAGAAAAACTGGGGGCCAAAAAAGGATTCGATATTATCGATTCCAATGTCGCCCTGTTAAAAGAAGGTGTAAAGAAGGCTTCAACCGACCCCATTGAGGGAATCTGTGCGTTTGCGGAAGTATCTCCCGAAAGTCAGGGGCCGTCGTCGGCGATTGGCCCCGAAGATTTCAGCCAGGCTCCGGGGGCCGCCGGTCTACCGGTTACCATGACCGAAAAGGACGAAATGGGGACCATCAAACCGGTGAATCTGATAGACGATTTTCAAGAAACCTTCCGTCTGGAAATGGTTAAACCGATCATGGAGGGAAAGAAGGTTCCCTGGGACCGGTTTATCCCCGTGGTACCCTCCGGTACCAGTCAATATAAGGATGTCAGCTTCATGGGTTCTCAGCTTCCGGTGTGGGATGCCGCCAAATGTATCGCTTGCGGCATGTGTGCGGTGTCGTGTCCGGATTCGGCACTTCATTCCACGATTACAGACAAACCTGTTCCCGAGGGCGCGGCTGCCTATTTCAAAGTCTTCAAAAAACCTCCCAAGGGAATCCCATGGCAGCGTTTTGCCCTAAACATAAATGCAGTCGTTGATCGATGCAAAGGTTGCGGGGTCTGTGCTCAGGTCTGTCCGGTGGATGCCTTCAAGATGGTTGAAAAAACACAGACCACTGCAACGGATTTTTTCCCTGAATCTTACCATTATCTGGACAATACCTATGATGCGGCCCAGTATGTGGATCGGATGCCGCTCAACCACCAGGTGCTTTTTGTCTTTTCAAAACTGCATCCGGGAAAACACACCCTCTGTCCGGGCTGTGGTGAAGGAACCATCAACCTTTTGACCCTCTATGCCCTGGAAAGTTTGCGCAACAGCCCTAAGGGAATCGAAACGTTTTACCAGGGACTCAAGGTTCTCTCGGATAAGAATCGGCTGGCCATCGAACATATGATTGATCGTGGATTTACCATTTACAATATTAATGCCACCGGATGCAATCAGGTTTCGGAACTGGTCAATCCTTTCAACGCCCGGATTTACCAGGCAGGCCACTACGGTTTTGGCACCGCCTCGGCGGCAGCGTTAGGAGCCAAGTTTGCCCTGGATCAGGCGTATGCCAACGGCTTCAACGATGTATTGACGAAAATCATTGTGTTCGCCGGTGACGGCGCCATTTATGACATCGGTAACGGTCCATTTAATTATGCCCTCGGAGAGAACTATGATATCACTTGGGTGATTTACAACAACGAGGGCTATATGAACACCGGTGCGCAGAAATCCGGTGCCACACGCTTTGGATGTGACCGTTCGACCTCGCCCATCGGAATAAAATTTGCCGGCAAGACCACGCTCCATCGGCGTATCGTGAGTCAGGCCACAGCCATATCCCATGTTTATTCAGCCAAGCTTACCGTGGACAACCCCTTTTACGCCATTAAAATACTCAAAGAGGCCATCGCATATTGCGGTCCATCGGTGGTGGAGTTTTTCTCTTATTGCTCTCAGGGTCAACAGAGCCATGACTGGGCGGGCCCGTTGGTATCCAGGATGATGAATGAAGCCAGAAACTGGCAGATCCAGGTGAGAAGACCGTTTCAAAAGCTCGATATCTCCGCCAACCCGGATCCGGATCAGATATTTCCAACAAAAGGGAAATCCTTTAAAAAAGGTGTCAAGCGAGAACCGGCAACATTCCACGATGTGGTTGGCATGCTGGGTCAGTTTCGTGGACATATCCTTTCCCAAGAGGAGGATGTTATTCCCGAGTTGATCGAAGTCAACGAAACGGTATCCCTTTTCAGGTGGCTTCGCAATCAATGTCTGGCTGGTTACCGGGAGACCATGCCCACGGAAAAAGAGGTTGAACGCATTATTGCAGAACGATACAAACCATAGAACCTAATTTGATATGAACAAAATTATGGGTTTGAACGCCCTTTTTCATTTTGTTTACTATCAATTGATGTTAAATTTTCAGATAGGGTGCCGGCTGTAACCATCTGTTCTGTTTGGCATCATAAAACCATTTGTCCGGAAACCCCCGGCGTCTCCGAAAAGAAGGATTTTCCGCCCACCGGATAAGATCCAGGTATGCCTGATGGATTTTTCTGAATGTATCGGCATCTCCGCCCAAATCGGGATGGTATCTCTTTGCCTGCAGCCGGTAGGCACTTTTAATGATTTTTTCCAGCTCAGGAGACTTCAAAGCGGATTTGCCAAGCTTTAAGCATGTCAAGGTCGATTTTTTTATGGTAGGAATCTTAATCTCCATTGGCATGGCTGGGGAGTTTAACCCTTTTTGACGTTTGGCTTTTTCAAGTAAATATCGCGTGGCGAGGTAGTGTCGATTTGTCCTTTTTTTCTCTGCCCACCACTCATTCCCCAACATATCCGACATACTGCTGTAATCTTCGAAAGGCTTTTTGCCTACACTACGTGGATAAATGAAACTGAAGATTTCTTTGGTATCGTATGGAAGAACATCCATTACAATTAACGCGTTTGTAAAATAAAACGACCCATAGCGTGTATTCAGTGCGACGAGTAATCCTGTTCTCATATCAAGCGTATATCGCAATTTCTGACGGCAGCCGATAGAGCAATACCTTCGTTTACCGATATCTTTCGTCGTACCGCATGACAGACATCTGTTATTAATCTGGTAATCTCGATGGAATCGGTTGTTGTGTTTTGAATGTCTGGTCATGAAATTAACATCTATCGCTTAACATATCCCCATTCAACCAGCCGCTGATACGCATATTTTGCCTTCTCTCCTTGATTGACGACCTTGAGGTATCGATAATATTTATCGGCTGATTCTGAAACTCGATTCATCTTTTCCAACGAAAGGCCCTGATAAAAAGTAATATTTGGATTCCCGGGCAATATTTTTTCATAGGTTTTAAAATCTTCATGGGCTGAATCATACTTTTTTTGATTCATGTTGACAAATCCGGACAGATAATAGGCTTGAGCCTCTTGAGGATATACCTTTTTGGCTTTTTCCACAAACCGGCCGGCTTCCGAATACTTTTCTCGGACAATTTGACACTTGGCCATTATGACGAGTCCGGCATAATCGTCCGGCGCCTGTTTCAATGCTTCCTTAAAATAGGTTTCGGCCTCATCATATTTTTTTTGTGCCATAACCCGTTCACCCTTTTGCATGGCCTCGATGACCCCCTTCATTGCCCGAAGCTTTACTGTGTGGTCCATATAACGTTCGCGATAAAAGGGAAAATTTTGAGCATGGCGGTATTTTGTTTGCACGGTGTGCACAGCCGTATTGTAACGTTCATCGCTCATGGGATGTGTTGAAAACATGAGTTCTATGGCACTGGGTTCGTGCTTTGACATGCTTCTTAGCATATTCATCAATCCCACGAACCCGTTAGGGTTATAACCGGCTTTCACCATATATTCCAACCCCAGCGCATCTGCCTGACGTTCGTTGTCTCGACTGTAATGGGCAAGAAATGCACCGGCACCCAGCATACCCAGTTGTGAGGTCAGACTCCCAAGGCCGGCACTCTGGGTCCCGGCAATGGCGGCAATTCCGCCGATCAAGGTGTTTGTAAGTGAACTTTTTGACATCTGTGCAGCAGTGTGGCGTGCGTTGACATGCCCGATCTCATGTCCCAGCAGTGCTGCAAGTTCTGCCTCATTTTTAAGTTCGACCAGGATGCCTCGAGTCGCAGCGATGCTTCCGCCGGGAAAAGCATACGCATTCACATAGGCGGCGTTTACCCCCCGAAAGGAAAAGGGCATATGGGGTCGATGGGTCAGTCCGGAAATCTTTTTGCCGGTTTGATCGATATAATTGTTCAGGGACTTATCCTGAATCGACCCATAATCTGTGGAGAATTGATAGGGAGAGTGTTGTCTGTCTATCTCAATTTCCTGGTCTTCAGATACCAGCATGAGTTGAGATTTTCCGGTAACAGGATTTGCCGCACAGCCAAGCAAAAATCCGGCTGTAGACGCTGAAGTGACCCACAAGAACTTTCGCCGGGTGATTCCATATGTTGTAGTGGTATCCATCAATTTGTTTTTCATATCTTTTTCATTATTGCTAATTGAAGTTAAAGCGACGCATTTATTAAACCACCCGGTCTGCATCCATAAATCTATATTGAACACAAATGACGTTTCCTATTCAGAAATGAGCAATTTTTCGCAAGGTCAATCAAATCACAGAATTACGCGTCCCGCCCACAGGTGGGAACAACTGATTCCGAAGATTGACGCAGAAATAGCGGAAAAGGGCAATTTCTGAATGGAAACTACCGGATGTTTCTCTCCTTCTTTATAATCTCATAGGCTTCTTGAATTTCACGGAATTTGTCATTTGCGAATTTTGTAAACTCTTCGGGAAGACCTTTCGATGCAATCTTGTCGGGATGATAATCAGATACAAGCTTCCGGTATTGTTTTTTAATATGTTCATTCGAATCGTTACTGTTACACCCAAGAATTGCATAATATTTTTCAAAATCCTGAATATATTTCGATTTGAATCTTTTATATTTTTCATCATCGAAATTGAATATTCTAACAGCCGACAAAATGAGTTTTTCTTCACTTGGACTTAACGCACCGTCAGCAACAGAAACTCGGAGCAATATATCAATCATCAAATCGAGCATCTGGTATTGTTCTCGAAACTGGCTGTAAAATTGAGTGGCAAAATCATCGAAATTGTTTGGAGATTCAATGGCTGCATGAAAAATATTGGTTGCAAGGTGTCTGCTTTCCGGATTCAGATTTAAATCGTATATCATGAATTTTTCAACAGCGTCTATCTCCTCTCTGGATACCTGACCGTCTGCTTTGGCGAGTTTTGCAAGCATTGAAAACGCTGCCACGAAAAAGGTAAACTGGGCTTCCTCTCCGGCTGAAAGTCGGGCTCGTTCGTCAATGTAATACGTCTGAGCGTTGGAATCAAACGCATGACCCAACGCTGCACCTGCAATTGCACCTAAAGGACCGGCCATTGCGAATCCGATGGTTCCTCCGATGATTTTACCGAGCATTCCCATCAATATCTCCTTAATTATTATAATAGAATCTATTTCAAATGCATATGACAGAAAGGCTATATAGCATTTTAGATAGTACGAAACAACACCGCCGTCAAATTTTAAGGGTGTTTGTCCTTTCAGGCACTGCCAGACTCAGATATCGATGGTTTTCTCTGAACATTAGCCTTTTATCCACCATCATGCTTAAAAACAACTCAATCCTGTAGGACGGTATATTGGAAAAGCGATCAATGATCCTCTTTAACGCACGGTGTTTTTGACAAAAAAGATAAATGGCCCTGCTTGTTCCTTCGAGGCGGTGTGTCAAAGGTTCGCGATCAAGCCTTCTCTGGCGTATGATCAAAAAGCTCCTGCCGTCCCGAAAACTTAAAATGTTCTCATGTTTTGGCCCCTGATGAAGTTTGGCATATGCCTTTTCCCAGGCCTTCACTTTTTTTTTAACGGGTTGCCAGAGCCTTTTCTGATAACCAAGGTCTCCCCTGTAGGCCTGGATGATAAACGGCATTGATTCAACAATGTTCGTTGGGAAAATACGGGCGTAATTTCCATGGTTAAATAAAGCCTTAATCCCAAAAGTTTTCGGATCCTGCCATACAGGACTCCCGAGGCCGAGCCAAAACTGAACCACCCGAAGGGGTCGAAACGAAAAGGTAAATTCAAGATTTCCAAGTGTCTCGACCACATCCTCCTCATCACTTCCCGGAAAATGAACAATAAGGTTCGAAGAATTTTGAATCCCTAACATTTCACAGTATTTCATGATTTCGATATTCTGGATGGCTGTTGTCCCTTTGTTCAGTTTTTTAAGAAGACGCGTGCTTAATGCCTCGATACCGATCTGAACCTCCTGCATACCTGCTTCCTGCATTAAATGGAGGTCTTGTATTGAAATCGTGGCCCGGATCTCTCCAAACAGACGAAGATCCTTTTTCAATTTTTTAACCCCTTTGAAAATATCCCGGGATGTTTTCAAAGGCAAAAGGTTATCC
>JAFDCA010000485.1 GCA_019313025.1 Deltaproteobacteria bacterium | reverse complement strand
GACCGAAAAGTGTTGGCTGAGTTGGCAATATCGGATCCTTCGGGCTTTAGTAAAATTGCCGGTTTGGCCGCGAAAAGATTATGATCATAACCCGGATCAACCGATCATACGCACGAGAAAGTTAAAAAAGGATCCCGACCAGTATCCATCCATAATTTAGGATTTTTGTTCAAAATCAAGGCCTGCGAAAAAAATAACAGCAGGCATATATTTAATATTCCGATGATTATTTTTTGAGCATAACGATGAGGTTGGAGAAAAATACCATTTATGGATGGACACGACTAAGGAACAGGTAGAGCTCATATTGCAAAAAACCATTGAACAGATTCACCAAGATGCACTGAAAGAACTTGAATCTGCTCCCGATGCAGAAAGTATCAAGGCCATTTCTATCCGCTATCTGGGTCGAAAAGGAGCGGTGACACAATTTTTAAGAAACATTTCTAACCTCCCCGAAGACATCAGACCGGAAGCCGGCAAGAAAGCAAATGAAATAAAAAGAAATCTCGACGTATTATTCAAAAAGACCCTTAAAGCACTTGAAACATCCTCTTGGAAAATCGACGACCAGATTGATGTTTCGCTCCCGGGAAGAGTGACATCACGGGGGTCTTTGCATCCCATCACCCAGATTACCCAGAAAATTTGCGACATTTTTGTCCGGTTGGGTTTTGATGTTGCTGAAGGGCCCGAGGTTGAAACCGATTATTATAATTTTGAAGCGTTGAATATTCCCAAAAATCATCCCGCCAGGGACATGCAGGACACGTTTTATATATCCGATAACATTGTTCTGAGAACCCATACCTCACCGACCCAGCCCCGAATAATGGAAAAGCAGAATCCTCCGGTGAGAATTGTTGCACCCGGCAAGGTCTATCGATGTGATTCCGACTTGACACACACACCGATGTTTCATCAGGTTGAAGGTCTTCTGGTTGATGAAAATATATCCTTTGGGGATCTTAAAGGCATATTGACGACCTTTGTTCATCAAATGTTTGATTCAGAGACCAGCCTAAGATTTCGACCCAGCTTTTTTCCTTTTACCGAACCCAGTGCCGAAGTCGATATTCGATGCGTTATCTGCAAAGGCGAGGGCTGCAGGGTATGCTCAAAAACCGGCTGGCTGGAAGTTCTGGGTTCCGGTATGGTTCATCCGGCTGTTTTTGAAAACGTTGGATACGATACAACCCAATATACCGGATTTGCCTTCGGAATGGGAGTGGAACGGATTGCCATGTTGAAATACGGTATTGATGACATTCGAAAATATTTTGAAAACGATCTAAGATTTTTAAGGCAGTTTTAAAATGAAGGTCAGCTTAAGCTGGTTAAAAGAGTACGTTAACATTAACATGAATGCAAATGATCTGGCTGATGCGCTCACCATGGTCGGACTTGAAGTTGAATCTGTTTCGGACCGATACGATTATTTGAACAGTGTTTATGTGGGCCGAATTGTCAATATTGATTCCCATCCAAATTCCGATCAGTTGAAACTCTGTAGCGTAGATATCGGTGGAGATATTATTTCTGTTGTTTGCGGGGCACCCAACATCAAAAGAGGTATGATAGTCCCATGCGCCATTCCAGGAACCCGTTTTCCAAAAGGAACACTTCTTGAAAAAAGCATCATCCGTGGAAAAACTTCCGAAGGAATGCTCTGCAGCGAACTCGAATTGGGCCTCGGCAGCAACGGCAACGAGATTATGGCGCTTAGTAACAACCTATCGGTGGGCGACTCATTGAATAAAGCGCTGGGACTGTCAGACCCGGTATTTGAGATCGATTTAACGCCCAACAGACCGGACTGCCTCAGTATCATCGGAACTGCTCGCGAAATTGCCGCAATTGAAAATAAACGGGTTGTCTATCCTGAAATTTATCTTCCGGAATCGATAAATGACATTGTCAACCACACCTCCGTGACCATAACGGCCCCCACCCTTTGTCCCCGATATGCCGCCAGCCTAATTTTCGATGTTACTGTCGGTCCCTCTCCTTTTTGGCTTCAGGACCGTCTGATTTCGGTCGGTTTAAAACCGATCAACAATATTGTGGATATTACAAACTTTGTGATGATGGAAAGCGGCCAGCCGCTGCATGCCTTTGACTTTGACCGCCTTGATGAAAACCGGATTGTGGTGCGAACGGCTCAGGAAAACGAAACCTTCATCACCCTGGACGGGAAAGAACGCCGCCTTGATCCGGAAATGTTGATGATTTGTGATGGGAAAAAACCGGTGGCCATGGCAGGTGTCATGGGCGGGCTGAATTCAGAAGTTGAAGACACCACAACAAATATTCTTCTTGAAAGCGCGTATTTTGATCCGGTTTGCATTCGAAAGACTTCAAAAAAAACAGGCCTAAACACAGATGCATCCCATCGTTTCGAACGCGGCGTGGATCCCAATGGAACCCTCACTGCATTAAATCGGGCAACACAACTCATCGCTGAAATAGGCGGCGGCAAATGTGTTGAAGGGGTCATTGATGAATACCCCCTTCCTTTTTCTGAAACAACCATCGACATAAGCATCCGGCGCCTAAACCGACACCTGGGCACCCGATTGGATACCGCAGCCGTTGGAAAATATTTAACGTCCATTGAATTTGAAGTCATACAAATAGATGAGAACAAACTTCGGGTGACACCACCCTCATGCAGGGTCGATATCAAGAGATTTGAAGATATTTCGGAAGAAATTGCCCGATTATTCGGCTACAATAATATCGAAACAACGTTTCCACTGATACCCGCCGATGCCAGACATCCCGACAAAAAAATTGATTTAAGGGACCGAACAAAAATACTGATGACCGGCCTTGGATTCAGTGAAGCCATAAATTATAGTTTTATCAGCAAACAGTCTTGTGATCGTCTCGAACTTCCGCCTGACGATCCCAAAAGAAAGATGGTGGACATTCTCAATCCAATCTCTGAAGACCAGTCGGTGATGCGAACATCCCTCATTCCGGGTCTTCTTGAAACAATGAAGCTCAATATATCTTTACAAAATAAAAATCTTAAGCTTTTTGAAATCGGCAATGTTTTTTTTCACACAGGCCAAGAGGATAGCCAACCCGATGAAGTTGAAATGCTGGCAGGGCTCTGGACAGGAACCAGGGTCGATTCCGCCTGGTCCTCCGATGAGATCAATTGTGATTTTTATGATTTAAAAGGTGTGGTTGAAGAGCTTTTAAGAAAACTCGATATCGTAAATACCACGTTTACACGGATACCGCGGGAATTCTGTTTATATACGAGACCTGGATTTACTGCACGAATTCTTGATAAAAATGAACCGGTGGGTCTTGTGGGAGAAGTCCATCCAAAAGTACTTGGAAATTACGATTTGCAACAAACGGCATTTATCTTCGAACTTAACTTCGACCGACTCATTCAATCGGTTCCGGATACGAAATCCGCCCGCCCCATTCCAAAGTATCCTTCGACATCCAGGGATATTACACTTATCATTGACAATGATGTTGAAACGTATAAAATTATAAAAACCGTCGAAATACTCCAAGAAAAACTGGTGGAACATTTACATCTGTTTGATGTTTTTATGGGGGATCCGATTCCAAAAGGAAAAAAAAGTGTATCCTTTAGAATAACCTATCGGTCTTCGGAAGAAACCCTGGAAGATAACAGAGTGAATCACATTCATAAAACCATTACCAATCAGCTCTTGAAAACGTTTGATGCAACCTTGCCGGCCGAATAGTTTTTTAAGCAAAAAAAAATCACGGCTCAACGGACCAGATTTTTCAAGGCAAAATAAAATGCAGAACCATACTCCCGATCATAAAGAATTACCGGACAAACTTTACTTCAAAGTTGGAGAAGTCAGCTCAATTGTCGGTGTCCCGGCATATGTCCTAAGATTTTGGGAGTCTGAATTTAAAAAGATAAATCCCAAACGAACCCCTTCGGGTCAGAGGTTGTATCGGAAAAAAGACGTAGAGCTGATTCTATGGATCAAGCATCTTTTATATGAAAAAAAATTCACCATTGAGGGCGCCAAGCAACGATTAAAAACGAAACCCACCGCACAAAGGAAAACGCCGCCTACCGACATCCTCCATGAAATCTCCAGCGAACTTCAAAAAATCCGTGATCTTTTAACCTGATCCGCATCCTATCTCTACCTTTAAAATTAATATTGAAAAATATTGACAATACCTATCTTTTGTAATAATTTTGTCTTTCTTGAAGAGCGGGCATAACTCAGTGGTAGAGTACAAGCTTCCCAAGCTTGGAGTCGCGAGTTCAAATCTCGTTGCCCGCTCCATTGAAGGTCGCCTTTTCATAATAAAGGTTGCTGAGTGTAGATTCTGGCAATGAAGGTAAGATTTGAATTTAATTTTTCTCGCATAGGTAATTAAATGAACAGGTAAAGTTTTTTAATTCACCAATAGATCTACCTGTATGAGAAGAAACGGGCGACAGCCCGTTTTTGTTTTTATTAGTGAGCGCGGACCGAAGAACGTTGAAATGAAAAAAGAAAAAAAAGGCAATAAAAAACAGAAAGAAAACAGCAGACAACAAAAACATTGGTCTGCGGATAATATAAAAAGAACGATTGCCCAAACAAGGGATTTATTAGATCCGCTGTGTGAGTCCGAAGGGATTGAACTGGTGCACTTGGAGTTCCAACGTGAAGCCGTAGGCAGAATACTTCGTCTTTATATCGACAAACCCGGTGGTGTAACCTTGGATGACTGCATACACATCAGTCGTCAGTCGAGTGACATGTTAGACGTATATCTTGAAGACATGGGCCCTTACAACCTGGAAGTCTCATCGCCGGGACAAAACCGGCCGCTGGGGAAAAAACAGGATTTTGACAGATTCAAAGGAAATCGCGTAAGTATTAAAACCGCTCTTTCTATTGGCGGCAAAAAGAAAATCAATGGTGTTCTGCTGGGCATATCAGAAGATGTGGTAAACGTTTCCATCGATGATCAAATCGTGGCTATTCCGTATCATGAAATTATAACAGCCAGACTTGCAGATACGATACCTAAATAAACGTAACGGAAATTTTACAACGTATTAAAAATTAAAAACATTTTATCAGGCTTGAACCGTATATTAGGGCGAAGCCTAAACTTGATATTAGTGGAGAAAACGGATGTTTATATCAGACATAAAGCGCGTCGTCGAACAGGTGAGTCGAGACAAGGGCATTGACCGTAAGATTTTAATCAAGGCCCTCGAGGAGGCTTTAATATCTGCTGCCAGGAAAAAATTTGGAAGCCACGTTGATATTGAAGTCCAATACAATGAATCTACCGGCGAAATAGAGGTCTTCCAGTTTAAGGATGTTGCCAAAGTCGTTACAGAACCTGATCTTCAAATCAGCCTTGAAGAGGGACGAAAACTGGATCCGGAATGTGAAATCGGCGATAGCCTCGGAACAAGAATGGACACTTCCACCTTCGGTCGCATCGCTGCTCAATCTGCCAAACAGGTGATTATACAGAAAATGAAGGATGCTGAAAGGGATGCCGTCTATTCCAGCTTTATTGACAGAAAAGGCGAAATTATCAACGGAATCGTTCAGCGTTTTGATCGGAACGACATTATTGTTAACCTTGGGCAAACAGAAGGAATCCTGCCGGCTCGAGAACAGATTCCAAAAGAATCTTACCGTCGTGGCGATCGCATTAGAGCCTACATTATTGATGTCCTTTACGATACACGCGGTCCGCAAATTGTTCTTTCCAGAACGCATCCTGACTTTTTAATCGCCCTTTTTAAAACAGAAGTGCCGGAAATAAACGAGGGGATCGTCACCATTATCGGGGCCACACGTGAACCCGGCGTAAGGGCTAAATTTGCCGTAACTTCAAACGATTCTGATATAGATCCTGTTGGCGCTTGTGTCGGAATGAAAGGCAGTCGCGTACAAAACGTTGTACAGGAACTCAGAGGTGAAAAAATAGATATTATTCCATATCATATTGACCCGGCAAGATTTGTGTGTAATGCACTTGCGCCTGCGGAAATTTCAAGAGTCATCATAGATGAAGAGGATCGTTCCATGGAAGTTATTGTTCCTGATGAATTTCTTTCAATAGCCATCGGGAAAAAAGGTCAGAATGTACGGCTGGCTTCAAAGTTGACCAAATGGCACCTTGATGTCATCAGTGAAACAAAATACAGCGAAGCCATGCAACACGGGTATGATTCCCTTGTATCACTGCCGGAAGTGGGGATCAGTTTAGCGGATGCGCTTTATGAAAAAGGCTTTTTTTCAGCCTATGAATTGAGCAAAGCCTCCATAGAAGATCTAATTCAAATAAGAGATATCACCGAAGAAAAAGCCATCCAACTGATTGAAGCCGCAAAGGAGTATATATTAAACATCGATCAAGACGATGAAACATCCAAAGAAGCTATACTGGAAGAAAGCGACGATGACAATGATATTTTAAGTGCATCGGATTCTCCCAAAGCCTCTGAAGATAAACCCGGCAGCGAAGAGGATGTGACCCAGCAAACGATCTTGTCGGAGGATAAAGCAATAGATTCTGCCGAGCAATAAAATAATCATTCGAAAGAATAGATCGTAAGAAAAATATAAATAACGTCGAATAAGGACAAAAAAACAAACACCTACAACAGGCTACCAATATACAACTTTAGGGGGGATTGGATGGCAAAGATCAGAATATATGAGCTTGCCAGGGATCTTAACATGACCAATAAAATGCTTCTTGAAAAAATACGGAATATGGATATTGACGTAAAAAGCCATATGAGTTCTCTGGATGATGAAACGTTAGCCCGTATTAAAGAAAAGATTCTTGGTTCGCCAGCAAAAGAAATTGTGGAAACGCGTATAAAACCGACGCTGATCAGAAGGCGCAAAAAACGTATCGCAAAAAAGCCGGTTAAAATTGAAGTAAGTGCCGAACCGGAATTGCGTCCCGAAGAGATAGAAGTTGAGGATCAACTATCTGAAAAAATTCTTGAAGTTAAAGAACTGCCCCCTCAAAAAGAATTAGAAGCGCCTGAAAAGATAGCACCCCCTGATAGTGCGGTTGAAGAAACGGCAGGTATAGAGAAAGAAACTGTAAAAAAAGTTGAAACTCCTGATGAAATGATGGCCAAACCCGACGTTTTAGAAAAGCAACCTGAAGCTGAAAAGCCGGTGGCAAAAAAAGTTGAAAAACCCGTTGATCTAAGGAAATTAAAACCCAAAAAAGTAACAAAGAAACGCAAAAAAGATACGCCGGCAAAGATAATAAAACTACCTGTAAAACTTCCTCCCAAGGAGAAAGAACCGGAAATCGAGAAAGACCTTTTTCCCGAACCTGAACCAACTGTTGTAACCACGCCGGAAACAAAAGCGATTCCGACAGATGAGCCAATAACAGATGAACTGATAAAAGAAAAGAAGAAACAAAAGAAAAAATGGGCAAAAAAACCTGATGAAGGGTTGGCTGACAAAAAGTTTTTCAAAAAGAAAATTTCCTTTCGAAAAAAGGAAGTTGTCGAGGGTGCGGACCTTTATGCCAAAGGGCATCGGGCTCGAAAAGGACGAAAGGCAGCTAAGGGAAAAGCGGTAACCGCTAAACAAAAGCCCTTGATTACCGTTCCTAAAGCCATTAAACGCAGAATAAAAATCGACGATGCCATCGCCCTGTCCGATCTGGCGAAACGAATGGGGATAAAGGCCAGCGAAATGATCATAAAATTAATGGATTTGGGTGTATTGGCAACGGTCAATCAAGTGATAGATTTTGATACCGCTGTTCTCGTTGCCGCAGAATTTGATTATGAACTTGAAAAGGCTTCCTTTGAGGAGGAGACGATCTTAAAGACACAAAAGGATGATCCGGACAAACTCCTCTCAAGACCCCCTGTGGTAACCATAATGGGACATGTCGATCATGGAAAAACATCACTTCTTGACGTGATAAGGAAAACCAAGGTCACGGAGCATGAAGCAGGGGGCATTACACAACACATTGGTGCCTATAATGTAACCACTGATAAAGGACAGATCGTCTTCTTGGACACTCCGGGACATGAAGCTTTTACCGAAATGCGTTCCCGTGGTGCTAAAATTACCGATTTGGTTATTCTTGTCGTTGCCGCCGATGATGGTGTGATGCCTCAAACCATCGAGGCGATAAACCACTCCAAGGCCGCAGAAGTTCCTATTATCGTAGCAATTAACAAAATGGACAAGCTGGATGCAGACCCTGACCGCGTTCAGCGAGAGCTTGCCGATGCAGGAATTGTGCCTGAAGACTGGGGTGGCGATACCATTTTTGTACGGGTCTCTGCAAAAGAGAACCAAGGGATAGATGACTTGCTGGAAATGATACTTTTACAGGCTGAACTGCTGGAACTTAAAGCCAATCCGGAAAAACTTGCTATAGGACACGTCGTTGAGGCCAAACTGGATTCGGGCAGAGGTCCTGTGGCAACGATTTTGGTTAAAGAAGGAACCCTTAGAATCCATGATCCAGTGGTCTGCGGCGTCCACTATGGTAAAGTTCGTGCACTACTGAACGACAGAGGGATAAATGTAACATCTGCCGGCCCCTCAACTCCGGTGGAAATCATCGGTCTTTCCGGTGTACCCAATGCAGGAGACGAAATGATTGCATTGGCGGATGAAAAGGACGCGAAACAGGTCAGCTCTCATCGAACTCAGAAACAGCGATCAAAAGAACTGGCTAAAACCAGTAGGTTAAGTTTAGAAAAACTTTATGAAAAAATGCAGGAAAATGAGGTTAAAGATTTGAACCTCATTATAAAAGCCGATGTACAAGGTTCCATCGAAGCCCTAACCGATGCCTTGACCAAGCTTTCCAATGAGGAGGTCAGGATCAGTGTCATCCATTCAGCAACAGGGGCCTTGAATGAATCGGATATCTCTCTTGCCGCCGTATCGAATGCAATCATCTTGGGATTTAACGTGCGTCCGAGCTCTAAAATTCAAATGCTTGCCCATGAAGAAAGTGTCGATATACGGTTTTATAATATTATTTACAATGTCATCAAAGACGTCAAAAATGCCATCGTCGGTATGATGTCATCTACCTTTGAAGAACGGATTCTTGGCAAAGCAGAAGTAAGAGAAGTGTTTCATGTCCCGAAAGTCGGTGCCATAGCGGGCTGTTATGTCATCGAAGGTAAAATCGAACGGGGCCAGTTCGCACGAATTCTCAGGGATTGGGTTGTGACCTATGAAGGCAAGATTTCTTCTCTTCGTCATTTCAAGGACGACGTCAAAGAGGTTCAAAGCGGATATGAATGTGGAATTGGCATCAAAAATTATAATGATGTCAAACTTGGGGATATCATTGAATGCTACTATGTGGAAGAAATCAAACCTGAACTTGAATAGAAAAATGACGCACAACGAAGAAATTGGACTTTTTACAAAGCCGTCAATTTTTAATTTGTAAACTTTGAACATATTGTGGCAATATATTTTTAACCGAAAGATGCAAGTATTTTTGAATCGAGTGAGAGTATCATGGTTGCCGGCTTAGGAATTGTTACGCTCAGGTTGCATGATTGTAATTCTTTAAAAGCCAAAAGAAAAATTGTTAAATCGATCATCGGCCAGATGCGCAACAAATTCAATGTCTCGGTTGCAGAAGTAGGATCCAACGATGTTTACCAGCGCGCAATAATAGGGTTTGCCTTGGTTGGAAATAATCGCGCCGTGATAAATTCCAAGATAGACAAAGTTTTTAATCTGGTTGACGAGCTGAATCTGGCTGAAATCATCGACAGCGAGATGGAGATTATCAATATATGAAACCGTTTGCGCGATCTGACAGGGTCAGCGGTCAAATACAAAAAGTGTTGTCGGATATACTTCATAAAGAAATTAGAGATCCCCGTCTTGAAGGTGCTACAATTACGAGCGTTAAGATGTCACGGGATTTAAAATTTGCACGTGTCTATTTTGTTGCGTCCGGCGGTAAAGAACGTATGAAAGAGGCTGTTGAAGGATTTAAGAGCGCCTTCGGATATGTAAAGCGTAAACTCGCTGCCCAGTTAGGGTTACGCTATATGCCGGAGCTTAGATTTTTCTACGATGACTCTTTTGATTACGGTTCACACATTGATAAACTTATTAAGGCTGTAAAATCAGAAAATGAATTCGATAATACATCAATTTCAAAATAGTAACGAAATTTTAGTTGTTACTCATTCCCATCCTGACGGGGATGCCATCGGATCTCTGATCGCCATGGGGCTCACTTTAGAGGCATTGAATAAAACAATAACCTTTTATTGTGAAAGCCCTATTCCGGCGGTATATCGCTTTCTTCCGGAAGTTGATCGTGTCGTAAAGGAGATCGGCGGTTTGAATTATGATACGGCCGTTATTCTTGACTGTGGCGACTTGAACCGCGTTGGAAGGGCTGCCTCCTTGGTGAAACAGATACCGGTCATTATGAACATCGACCACCACATTACGAATACGCGTTTTGGTCATCTTCAACTGATAGACACATCCGCATGTGCCACCGCCGAAATCGTGTACCGGCTGATAAAAGAGATGGGCCTTCCATTTAATAAACCCATCGCCACCTCAATTTATACCGGAATCTTAGCGGATACAGGTTCATTTCGCTTTTCTAATACCAACAAAGCAGCCTTTGCCATTTGTCAGGAAATGGTGGAAGTTGGCGTCAACCCTTACAATATTGCCCAACATGTATACGGCACATATTCGCTGAGTCGAATAAAACTGCTGAATCTTGCCCTTGACTCCATTGAACTCTCAAAAAACGGCAAACTGTCAATTATGACGCTGACCAAAAAGATGTTCGATGAAACAAACACCCAGCCCGAGGATGTTGATGGCCTTATTAATTACGCGCAACGGATTGAGGATGTCGAAGTCGCAGCGCTCATTCAGGAGCAGCACAACGGTAAAGGAACATCAAAAACGCCGAACCGGTTTCATGTCAGCCTCCGTTCTGATGGAGCCGTTGACGTTGCTGCCATTGCATCTTTGTTTGGTGGAGGCGGCCACTCCAGTGCTGCCGGATTCAGTATTGAATCGACACTTTCTAACATAAAATCAAGGATTTTTAGTCTGGCTGATAAAATATAACCCAACATTTGAACTTTACATGCCAAATCTTGAAGGGCAAGAATTAAACGGGGTTATCGTTGTTGACAAACCCCCGGGCATCACCTCCGCCAAAGTGGTGGCCCGTGTTAAAAAATTGCTGAGAGCAAGAAAGGCAGGACACACCGGTACACTCGATCCTTTTGCGACAGGTGTACTTGTATGCTGCATCAATCGCGCAACAAAGCTTTCCCGATTTTTTCTACACGGCAAAAAAAAATACGAAGCTGTTCTTCACCTTGGCATTGAAACAGATACACAGGATTTAACCGGAAACGTTACGAACATATGTCATCATGTAGAATTTTCTGATAAAACCATACAATCTGCATTTCGACAGTTTGAAGGAACGATCAAGCAGCTGCCGCCGGTTTACTCGGCCCTGAAACATAAGGGAATTCCACTTTACAAACTTGCACGCAGCAAAAGACCGGTACAGAAACCGGAAAGGTACGTTTCCATAATAACCCTTAAGATACGTGAGGTTTGTCTGCCATTCATACGCTTTGAGGTCCTTTGTTCCGCCGGAACATATATTAGAACCCTGTGTGCAGACATTGGTGCATTCTTAGGATGTGGCGGTCATCTAAAAGAACTCAGGCGCGTCGAAAGCAGTGGATTTACCATTGCGGATGCTGTAACATTGGAAGAACTGGAAGATCTGGCGCTATCCAACAAATCATCCGATCGAATCATCAGCATGTCAAATGCTTTGAAAGATATGCCTGAAAATATTGCTGACAATGTTTTGGTTAACAAAATAAGCCATGGTCATATCATAACAAAAAATGATTTTATGTCCGGACAAATAAACGCTTTTGAAGGCTTTATCAAAATCGTCGATACCGACAAAAAGCTTGTTGCGATACTAAAGCAAACCAAAGACAAAAACAGGTATGACTATTGTTGTGTGTTCAACTCGTGAATTCATCAAAACTTATATTTTTACAAAAGGAGGCAAAGTAATTGGTCTTGACATCAAACGAGAAAAAGAAATTGATCGAGCAGTTTAAAGTACATGAAAACGATACCGGCTCCCCCGAAGTCCAGGTTGGCCTCTTGACACACCGTATTTCCTATTTAACCGAGCACTTAAAAATTCATAAAAAGGATCACCATTCAAGAAGGGGGCTCTTGATTCTCGTGGGTAGACGGCGCAGACTCTTAAACTACGTTAAAAACAAAGATGTAAAACGATACCGTGCAATCATCGAAACCTTAGGTCTGAGAAGATAGATGACACGGGCTATCGATGACCGGATGGCGGTATTCTTTGATCAAGCATAGGGCAACGTCCCTAATTTTACCTTCATCAGGTCATAAATTTTATCAATTTTGCCATCAGCAATTGAACAAACATCAATTTAACCAGGAAATAAACGACGCTTTTCAATTGGATCCATCAAGCCCATGAGAAATTTGTGTCATACCTTTTGATGTTTTTTATTCCGACGAAAAAAGACCCGATATGTGGGAATACAAACATAGATTTGAAGTTGCTTGGCTTTTAGGAGACAACTATGGAAACATCGCTCAAAACAGAAATCGGAGGAAAAACTCTGAGTATCCAAAGCGGCAAACATGCCAAACAGGCTTCCGGTTCAGTTGTGGTTCAATATGGGGACACCATCGTACTTGTGGCTGTTGTATCATCTCATGAAGAACGGCCGGTTGATTTTTTGCCGCTGACTGTTGAATATCAGGAAAAGGGATATGCAGCGGGCCGCATACCCGGAAATTATTTCAGACGTGAAATCGGGAGACCCAGTGAAAAAGAAACCCTGACAGCCCGAATTATCGATCGCCCCATTCGACCCCTCTTTCCCAAAGGATATCGATTCGAAACTCAAGTTATTGCAACGGTATTGTCCATGGACCAGGAAAACGACCCCGACACCCTGGCAATGATTGGGGCATCTGCCGCACTTGAAATATCAGACATCCCTTTTGAAGGGCCCATTGCATGTGTCCGTGTGGGACGAATAGACGATCAGTTTAAAATCAATCCCACCGTGGACGAATATGAAAATTCTGACATCAACATCATTGTCGCCGGATCAAAAACCGGTGTTGTCATGGTAGAAGGGGGCGGCAATATTGTCAGTGAATCGGATATGCTGGAAGCCATTTTTTTTGGTCACCGATCCATGCAGCCCATTATAGATATGCAAATGAAGCTTAAAGAAATCAACGGGGTACCCAAAAGAACCTTCATACCGCCCCAGAGAGATGAAACGCTTGTTGAAACCATCGAGTCCAAAATAGCTTCAAAGACATATGACGCCCTGGCGATATCCGAAAAAAGCAACCGCAGTTCAGCCCTTGGAAATTTAAAATCCGCGATATTCGAAGAACTGGGAGAAGCCTATGCGGACCAAAAGGATGAAGTAAACGCCATATTTAATGACATGTTGAAAAAAATCAGCCGGGACATCATCCTCAAAGAAAGGCGCCGTATCGATAACAGAAAATTTGATGAAATAAGGCCCATCACCTGTGAAGTCGGTATTTTGCCCAGACCCCATGGCAGCGCTCTGTTTACCCGGGGAGAAACCCAGGTGCTTGGCGTTTTGACCCTGGGATCGGGTCAGGACGAGCAGCGGGTGGAAACACTGATTGGAGAGGAACACAGGCCCTTTATGCTCCACTATAATTTTCCGCCTTTTTCAGTGGGAGAGGTCAGACGTATCGGCGGACCGAGCCGCAGAGATATTGGCCACGGAGGGCTCTCCACAAGAGCCCTGGAAAAAGTTCTACCGCCCAGGGAAGAATTTGATTACACCATACGCATCGTATCAGAGGTGCTGGAATCCAACGGTTCTTCTTCCATGGCCACTGTGTGTTCCGGTACCCTCGCCCTTATGGATGGTGGTGTTCCCATCAAGGCACCGGTTTCAGGTATCGCCATGGGACTTGTAAAGGAAGGAGAGGATGTCGTCATCCTTTCCGATATACTCGGAGATGAAGATCATACCGGCGACATGGACTTCAAAGTCGCCGGCACAAAAGACGGCATCACCGCGCTTCAGATGGATATCAAAATTCTTGAGCTTTCCAAGGATATCATGGAAAAGGCTCTGGATCAGGCCCGTGTCGGTCGGCTTTTTATACTGGATAAAATGACGGAGGCCATAAAAGAGCCTCGCAAGCAGATTTCTCCTTATGCACCCAAAATAATCACGTTGAATATCAATCCCGACAGAATTCGTGAAATCATCGGTCCCGGCGGTAAAACCATCAGAGCCATTCAAAATGAAACCGATACAAAAATTGAAATTGATGACTCCGGCCTGGTTAAAATAGCAGCGTTTTCCCAAAAAGAAGCGGATGCTGCTTTAAAAATGGTCAAAGAAATCATCCTTGAACCTGAAGTCGGCAAAATTTACGATGGAACCGTCGTAAAGATCATGGATTTTGGCGCCTTTGTCCAAATACTCCCCAACGTAGACGGTCTTGTACATATTTCACAACTTGCCGCACACCGCGTAAACCGGGTATCGGATATCGTTAAAGAAGGAGAGCAAATTAAAGTCAAGGTTCTCGAAATCAGTAAAGATGGTAAAATCCGCTTGAGTTACAAAGCTGCACTGGAGGAAGAAGGATAAACAAAAAAATGGATCATAGCATCAACAAAACCCTCCTAAAAAACGGTATCAAGGTCATTACCAAAAAAATGCCACATTTCCGTTCCGTATCCATGGGAGTATGGGTAAATGTCGGCGCCCGTGATGAATCTTCAGACGAAAGCGGCCTCTCCCATTTTATTGAACACATGATCTTTAAAGGAACCAAAAAAAGAACGGCCTTTCAGATCGCAAAGGAATTCGATGCCATCGGCGGCCAAACCAACGCTTTTACAAGTACTGAAAATACATGCTACCATGCCAAAGTGATGGACGCCCATCTGGAAACCATGGTCGATATTTTATCGGATGTCTTTTTTAACTCTGTATTCGACGATAAAGAAGTCGAAAATGAACGTGCGGTGATTCTCCAGGAAATCGGGATGGCGGAAGACAACTCGGATGAGTATATTCATATCCTTTCAGGAATGAATTTCTGGGGAAAAAATTCTCTGGGTCGATCCGTTCTCGGCAGCCGTGAAAATATAAACCGTTTTAATTCGGACGCCATAAAAAGGTTCTTTCACCGCTTTTATCAGCCTGAACGCATTGTGGTTTCAGCAGCCGGCAACCTGGAACACAACCACTTCATGGATATTGTCGGCCCGTTATTCGAATCGATTCGGCCGGGCAATGATTTTTCCAAGCGAATGACACCCGATGAACATTGTAAGGTGGACATTCACTACAGAAATTTGGAGCAGGTTCATATCTGTTTGGGAACCAAGGGAATGTCGATAACCGATCCGAGACGATACACATTTTCACTGATGAATACCATTCTGGGTGGCAACATGAGTTCAAGGCTGTTTCAGGAAATCCGTGAAAAAAGAGGGCTTGCTTACTCGGTTTACTCCTATGCATCCTCCTTTGTCGATACAGGAATGTTTGGCGCCTACGCAGGTGTCGCCCCCAAAAATATTCAAACATCTATACGACTCATTCTGAATGAAATCTCCAAAATTAGAGACATGCGGGTCGATTCAACAGAACTGCGTGATGCCAAGGAATTTACAAAAGGCAACCTCATGCTTGCCTCGGAAAGTAATGACAATCAGATGGTTCGTATGGCACAAAATGAGACGCACTTCGGACGTTACATCCCCCTGGAAGAAATTATAAACAATGTTGAAGCCGTCACCGAAGACGATATTTTAGAGCTTGCTGAAAGCCTTTTTCAAGGCAATCGTTTTGCGCTGACCCTGCTTGGGCCTGTCACCGATAAACATGTTGTCGATGATATTTTGCCTGTGTAGGCTACTCAAGTTAAATAGTTATATCGTTGAATCGTTAAACGGTTTTATGACCATTTGACCAATATATATGGACCTAAACCCTGTTATAAAATTTCTTCGTCTGCGACCGGAGTCGGATACAGATATTCCCCTTCCCTGCTATATGACACCCAAGGCTGCCGGAATGGACATCTGTGCTGCCGTTGAAACAGACCTTGTTCTGGAAAAAGGTGCCGTTGCATTGATACCGACCGGTTTTGCCGTGGCCATCCCGGATGGATTTGAAATACAAATCCGTCCCCGAAGCGGGTTGGCCGTAAACCATGGTATAGGACTTATTAATTCTCCCGGAACCATTGATGCCGATTATCGGGGAGAAGTCAAAATTGCGGTTATAAATCTTGGGAAAAAAAAATATACCGTCAAACGCGGCGACAGAATCGCCCAAATGGTCATGAAACGGGTCTATCAGGCAAGGTTGAAAATTGTGGAACAACTGGATGAAACCCATAGAAATAGCGGAGGATTCGGACATACAGGGCGTTAAGATGAAAGATTATCCCGCTTCAAAACCGTTTCAGATGAAACCCGATTACAATCTGAGCGTATGTATATTGGCCAGCGGGAGCAAGGGAAACGCCATTTTTATTTCCAGCGGCGATACGTCATTGCTGATCGATGCCGGCCTTTCCGGAATCGAAATCGAACGCCGGTTAAGGTCAAGAGGACTTGATCCGAAAGACCTTGACGCCATCCTGGTATCTCATGAGCACCACGACCACATTCAAGGTGTCGGCGTTCTTTCGCGTCGTTACAAACTTCCGGTATACATCAACTCAAAAACACGAAAAGTCGCCGTCTCCCAGCTCGGGAACCTTCATGATTTTAAAAAATTTGAGTGTGGATCGATGTTCACCATCAATGACCTCGCCATTCATCCCTTTTCAATACCCCACGATGCCGAAGACCCGTGCGGGTTTACGGTCTATCAAAACGGAACAAAAATCGGAATTGCCACCGATCTGGGCATTGCAACTTCCATGGTCAAAGAACATCTGAAAAGATGCACCCTATTGATCCTGGAGGCCAACCACGATGAACAGATGCTGATCAACGGTCCCTATCCGTGGCCTGTCAAGCAACGCATCAAAAGCAGAACCGGTCACCTGTCCAACGCAGCATCCAAAACCCTCTTAAACGAGCTTCAGCATGACGGCCTAGCGCATGTCATGTTGGCTCACCTCAGTGAAACGAACAATACGCCCCAAAAAGCCGTCATTGAAGTCAGCCAGGCCCTGACCCGCTGTAAACCGCGCCTTGATGTCGCCGCACAGGATACATGCGGAATGCTGTTATACCTCAAATAATCGACCAAGAATCACCCTGCAGCTATCAAATTTCAGGTTGACCCAATTAAACATCGTCACCATTGGTGAAAAAAATAAAGGAAGTGAACTTTAAAAAATTCTTTGCCAAAAAATCAACAACAGACTTTACGTTTTATCCCGAAGATGAGGAATAGATACCTGCCATCGACATTAAGCTGAAGACCACGAGCGTAAGCCCTTGAGTGTGTGAACAAGATAGGCACTCATAGGAGGAGGAGATTAATGAGGCCTATAAAGGAAAACCCGTATATACTCTTCTTGTAATTGCTATAACGGGCAATGAAGATTCTCGGCGATCTTTTGCGCAAAAATTCGTGGCACCGTTAAAATCAGCTGGAGTTGAAGCTATCTCAGGTGAAGAACCCATAACGATGTCTGCAGATTTAGAGCTGAAAAAAGAGACGATATTAAATGCTGTCAATCCATTTAAAAATGACGCTGTGATCATCACGCATTTGATTGACAAGGAAAAAAAGAAGCCTTCACACGAGGCAGTCAATCACATAATGGTTATTATGGTTTTTATCATAGCCGGTACAGCTATATTTATCCGCATGATCCGGTGTTATTCAAGCACAAGCAAAACCATCCGATTGGAAACGAATCTGTAAGATGTATAAACAGAAAAACTCATTTGGTCTGGGCAATCAAAAATATTGAGCAAAGAATCAAAAGATCAAATCATTAATGATGTGATCGAGGTTATGATTAATGATTTGCAAAATAACCAATTGATCTCGCCATATCACATCAAACCCCAGAGCTCATCTCAGGATTGGTAATCACACGAATTTGACCTGTTTTAATTCCTGGGGTGACTCCAACGGTTCAAAAAACAAACGATGAACGAAATATTTTCATGAAATCTTCTTTTT
>JAFDCA010000484.1 GCA_019313025.1 Deltaproteobacteria bacterium | reverse complement strand
TTGGTTTCAAAGCTTCAATGAGCCGTCCAAAAAGATACTTTTTTAAAACAAAAAAACAAAAAAGCAGATTCAGCCGGGATCAGCGGCCTCGTAAAATCAAGGCCGGTGCGGATACCGGACTCAAAAAGGTTTTTGCCGGCATTGGTGTTCCGGATAAAAAAGCGTTTAAACCCGACCCTTTTCAGCTTCAGGCCTTATCTGCCATTAAACGATCCGACTGCCTGGTTACCGCCCCTACCGGCGCCGGCAAAACCTGGATCGCCGAAAAGGCCATCTCTCATATCCTTAAAAAGGGAGGCAGAGCATGGTATGCTTCTCCCTTAAAGGCCTTGAGCAATACAAAGTACGGTGAGTTTTCAAAAATCTTCGGGTTGGAAAACGTCGGCATTTTAACCGGTGACAGAAAAGAAAATCCGGATGCACCCGTCATTGTGGGAACCACCGAAATCCTCCGGAATCAGCTTTATGATGCCATGTATCAGGGGACCACACTTCTCACCGATTTTGTTGTTCTTGACGAGGCACATTTTTTGGGAGACGAGGACAGGGGCGTTGTGTGGGAAGAGATCATGATCTATCTCCCCTTCAGAATTCCGATGCTTTTGTTGTCGGCCACCATCGGCAACGCAACGCTTATTGCCCGGTGGCTCTCGTCCATTCGCGGTAAAAAATGTATTGTTGTTGAAGAAAAAAAACGACCGGTACCCCTTTATCCGCTCTTTTTTCATCCTTCAGGGACGCTGTTTCCCCTTCTTGCCCGGGGAAGTCCGGGGAGGGGCAGATTGTCTAAAAAGGTGGCTGCTTATGTGAGCAGCAATCGCCCAACGTTTCTGTCGCCGCCCCACAAGCTGCCCCCTTTTGGGGATATATTGCGGGTGCTGAATAAATATCGCCTTCTTCCTGCCATATTTTTTCTCAAATCCCGAGCCGATTGTGATAACGCACTTGATCTATGTGAAAATGGGTTGACCTACGACCCAGATGGATCCATCAGACGCAGCCGGAGAATCGAAGCGCTTGGGCCCCATAATTCCCACATTGCCAGGCACCGGCAATTGTGGCACCTTGAACACTTGGCTGTCGGCGCCCATCACAGCGGACAGCTCCCGGCATGGAAACTGATTCTGGAAACCCTCATGACAGAAGGGCTTCTGGATGCTGTCTTTGCGACATCTACCGTTGCCGCCGGCGTTAACTTTCCGGCCAGGACCATCGTTCTTTTAAACTCCGACCGTTTCAACGGCAGAGAATTTCTACCCCTTTCTCCGACTGAGTTCCACCAGATGACCGGGCGAGCCGGCCGAAGGGGAATGGATCATATCGGATTTGCCGTGGCCATTCCGGGAAAATTCATGGATATCCGGCTCGTCGGAAAACTGATGAAATCTCCACCATCTGACGTGTCCAGTCAGATAAAGATAAACTTTTCAATGGTTCTTAACCTGCTTTTGTCTCATACTCCAGAACAGATCGAAGATCTTCTAAAAAAATCCTTTGCAAATTATATGATCACCCAAACAAGAAAAAAAAAGAAACCCCAGAAACCTGTTGAAAATGATCACGAGCAGCTATGGCAGGATTTTTTACGGCATCTCGGCTTTTTGAAAGAAACCGGTTATGCCAACCAAAGCGGCAGACTGACCGTCGACGGCATATGGGCCTCTCAACTTCGGGTGGATCAGCCGTTGATGATTGCTGAAGGTTTTAGACGCGGAATTTTCCCCGACAATGATCCTGCACTCCTTGCCGCCGTGACAGCGCTGTTTGTCAATGAGCGCGAATCCGATGAAATCATAAACAAGTCATTTAGGTCTAAAGCGCTGATCAATACCTTTTTTGATGTTAAAAAAAGTCTTTCATCCTTTTCAGCGCGGATGTCCAAAAAGGGTTTTGAAACCCGGCCGCTGATTTTGCAACCGGCAGCAACCCTGTATTTCTGGGCAACCGGCCTGCCTTGGGAAAAGGTGCTTTCCATTGCCAAAATGGAAGAAGGGGACCTGGCCATGCTGATTCTAAGAACTGCGGACAACCTCAGGCATATCAGATCCCTTAAGGGCGTCTTTCCTGAGGCCGCTTCGGCCGCTGCTGCGGCAATAGACCTAATTATGAGGTATCCGGTGGTGATGGATTATGAGTAACTCGAATTTCTTATGATAATTTTGTTTTAAAATTTTTTGCAAATTGGATTTTAATAAGACAATATATTTTAATATTGAAAATATATATTTTGTATGATATTAATAATTTTGTATTACAATCAATTTTACGTCTTATTAGATGAGGTGAATCATGCCCATTGTCACAACATCAAGTCGAGGACAGATCGTAATTCCAAAAGAGATTCGGAAGAAATTGAAAATCGTTCCTGGCAAAAAGCTATCGATCAAAGTTGAAAATGATCATGTCCGACTGACACCGCTGCCTGATGATCCTGTGGATTCTTTTTGCGGAATTTTTGAAGATAAAGATTCTCTAACCCAAGCGCTAATGGATCAGCGTCAGAAGGATAAAGATCGTGAAACGAAAAAAACTGCTGGATAGCTTTGCGCTGCTGGCTTATCTAAATAAAGAGACAAATTTTGAAAGGGTAAAACAGATTCTTGCGAAGGCCCAAAAATCGGGCGACTTTGTTTTGATGAACGAAATCAATATTGGGGAGACGTATTATATCCTTTTCAGAAAAAGAGGGGCACAACAGGCAGAATTTTTTATAGATACGATTCTTCCCGGACTCCCCATCGCCCCTGTTCCCAACACTTTCGAATCCATCCTCGACGTTGCCCGGATAAAAGCGGAATATCCGCTTTCTTTCAGCGATTGCTTTGCGGTGTCAAATGCTCGCCGTGAAAATGCAATTATTGTAACGGGAGATCCTGAATTTAAAAATGTCAATCATATGGTTGAGATCGAATGGCTTGTCGAAAAAACCGGTTTCGTCGAGTGAACAGAGTTGTTTATACAAGTGTGTTGTTACGGTAAAAGCCGTAATGTCTGTTTTTTTCATGATTCAATTCCTGCATCGTTATTCGATATGGGATGCGAAAATTGACTAATCGCGCCATGAAAACCTTTGCTGCACCATTGATTGTTGACCTGATTGATTTATTTAAAAACCTTGGAGTAAGCGCAAGGAATAAAGTAGGTCAGATCCTGTGCTCACCATTAGTGATCTGCAATTTACTTCCTTTGCAGATATCGTTATGCGACACAGAATATTTTGATTGAAGAAACTATGCGATCTATAGCAGTGAGCACAT
>JAFDCA010000483.1 GCA_019313025.1 Deltaproteobacteria bacterium | reverse complement strand
GGATATAGCAGTTATAGAAAAGGAAAAGAAGAAAAAGCTGACGCCAATAAAACGGAAAAAGTGAGTATTATCTGTCCGCTGATGTCTTTTGTCGTTAATCTATTGGACCATAAAGGCGTTGGCAAAAGGTACTTGAAAGTTACGATTCAACTGGAAGTTGAAAAAGAAGAACATAAAATGCTTATCGAAAATCATATTCCACAGCTCAGAGATACCATCTTGCTTTTACTTTCAAGCCAAACTTTAAAAGAGATCAATACAATGGAAGGTAAGCTTGAATTGAAACAGGCGCTTTTATCAAGGATGAAGCAGATTCTGGGTGATGGAATTGTACGCAGAATTTATTTTACGGAATTTGTTGTGCAATAGGTGAGATATGGGAAATATTTTATCACAGGACGAAGTTGACTCTCTACTTAACGGAATTACCGAAGGCAAAGTCGAAACCGAAACAGATCTTAGCAATGAAGCTCAATCGGTAGAAGCATATGACTTTAGTATGCCGGCAGGTCCGGTACATCTTAGGTTGCCAGCTCTTGGAATTATAAATGAAAGAATTGTAGGTCTCTTAAGAACAGATCTTCAGGTTGCCAGCAGGTCTGTTATAGATGTCAATTTAACTTCTACCGAGACGGTTAAGTTTAGCGAATTTTGCCTCTCTCTTCCCATGCCGTCAAGCCTTAATATATTTAGTATTGAACCTTTAAGAGGATTTTCACTTATCGTTTTGGAGGGTCCTCTGGTATTTTCATTTGTTGACAGTTTGTTTGGTGGAAAAGGTGTAAGTCATGTAAAACTCGAAGGAAGGCTATTTACAAAGATTGAAACCAAAATTGTTGAAAAAATCGTTAAGATTATTTTGAACGATTTTCAGAAAGCCTGGTCAGATGTTTACGAAATACATGCTGTATTTGTTCGATCGGAAATGGATCCTCAGTTTGTTGGTATCGGAACTCCTGACGATTTAGTCATTGTAAATAAATTTGAAGTACAGCTTGAGAATGGTAATGGTTTTATCACCATCTGTATTCCTTATTCCAGCATTAAGCCTATAAAGGAAAAACTTAAAAATAAATTTCGAAGCGAAAAAATGGAAATAGATCATGGCTGGAAAAAATATATTCAGGAAAAAATAATGGAGACGAGTGTAGAATTGAGTTGTACCATGGGAATGGCGAAAA
Source organism: Deltaproteobacteria bacterium (assembly GCA_019313025.1). Next base: position 20,093 of record JAFDCA010000483.1, on the reverse strand, counting down.
TAAATGGTTCAGATCTCTTGAATATGAAAGTTAATGACGTAATAATGCTTGATCAAAATTTGGGCAATTCAGTTGTTATTAATGTGGAAAATATCCCAAAATTTAAAGGATTTCCAGGGGCATGCAATAAGAAAAAGGCTGTAAAAATAATTGATAGACTTGAATAGGAGCACAACATGGCTGACGTAAATGAAGAATTAAAAGAAGAAAATAACAGTACAAAAATACAAAATGAAGAATCATGCAATAATGGGAAGTGTGATATGGACCTTATCCTTGACATTCCTCTGGATGTTACCGTTGAATTGGGTAAAGTCAAGATGCCCATAAACGAACTGCTACAGTTGGGACAGGGATCCATTATCGAGCTGTCAAAACAGGTTGGTGAACCACTAGATATATATGTAAACAAAAAGTTGGTTGCTAAAGGTGAAGTTGTCATTCTGGATGAAAAATTCGGAATAAGGGTGTCCGATATTATTAATCCTACCGAAAGGGTTAAATCCTTGGGTTAAAAAAGTGACGGTGTGATGGATGATTGAACCCGAATTAATAAACACTGGACTTAAGACAATCGCGATGCTTTTTATTGTGCTTGGTGTTTTGGTTGTTGTGCTTTACACGATGAAGAAATTTATGTCGCCAAAGGGAAAGGGCAAGGGAGAATTAATTATAAAAGTCGTATCATCGCTGTATCTATCACCAAAGGAGAGAGTTGAAGTCATAGAGATATCGGGTGAAAGAATTGTCGTCGGCATTACACCCGGCAACATTAACTTTTTGACCAAGCTCAATGGCGGTTACAAAGAGGGAAATGGTATTGTAGAGTATGTTGAAAACTATCAAGGGATTAATTCATAGTAATAAGAGAAGACAATTAATTGTCCTTTTATTTACAATATCTATTTATTTAATATTTTTGGAAAATGCTTTCGCCGAAGATTTTATATTGCCCTCATTTCGTTTCGGAATAGAAAGAGGTGGAGATCCCGGTGATGTTTCCGTATTACTTCAAATCGTCTTTTTACTAACAATTCTCACCCTGGCACCGGCTATTCTGATTCTTATGACATCTTTTACGAGAATCGCTGTTGTATTTTCTTTTTTAAGACAAGCGGTGGGAACACAACAAACACCATCTAACCAAATTATTGCCGGGCTTGCTTTGTTTTTAACCTTTTTTATTATGATGCCGATTTGGCAGAAAATTAATAATAATGCTTTACAGCCATACCTTCATGAGGAGATATCTCAGGAAATTGCATTAAAGGCAGCTATAAATCCTATTCGTAACTTTATGTTCAAACAGACACGGGAGAAAGATCTATCCTTATTTATTAAAATGGCAAAGATAAATAAACCTAAAAATGAAGATGATATTCCAACGTCGATTCTTATTCCTGCCTTTGTAATAAGTGAACTGAAAACGGCCTTTATTATCGGATTTGTTCTATTTGTGCCATTTTTGATCATAGATATGGTTGTGGCAAGTGTTCTGCTCAGCATGGGTATGATGATGCTGCCGCCAATAATGGTATCATTGCCGTTTAAACTTATGCTGTTTGTTTTGGTTGATGGTTGGAATATAATCGTAGGTTCTATGGTAAATAGTTTTGTGGGTGGGTAAAAATGACTCCGGAATTTGTTGTAAATTTTGCACAGGAAGCCATAAAAGTAACCATACTGGTATCAATGCCCATGCTTATTTTAGGACTTCTTGTGGGACTTGCGATAAGTATTTTTCAAGCGGTTACTCAAATCCAGGAGATGACATTAACATTTGTACCGAAGATTTTGATCGTATTGATTGCACTTTTGTTCTTTGCCAGCTGGATGCTTGAACAACTTATGCACTTTACGATGACAACGATAAATCAGATACCATACTATATAAGATAATGGAGAAAGCAGTGGATATACTGTCCATACCTTATAAAGAATTTAAGACTTTTTTCCTTATTCTGATTAGAGTCAGTATCATTTTTCAGATGCTTCCTTTCTTCAATGCAAGGGTTATCCCCATGTTGGCAAAGGCAGGGATGGCTTTTGTGATTACCATAATTCTCTTTCCTGTGATCAACACAAAAATGGTCGAATTTCCTCCCACAATATTTGGGATGGTCCAATTAATTTTATCAGAATTTATCATCGGCATGATTCTGGGACTATTGGTTCTTGTATTTTTTGAGGGGATAAGAATGATGGGACAGATGGTTGGTTTTCAAACAGGTTTTGCGATTACAAACATCATAGATCCTCAAAGCGGTGCCCAAATTTCGATTCTTGCAAATATGGCATATCTTGTAGCCATGGTTTTCTTCCTTTTGTTAAATGGACACCATATATTGCTAAGTGCTGTAAGGGAAAGTTTTGAGATTATACATCTCGGCTCATTAGGCTTAAATCTTAAAATGTTTAGTAAAATTATTCCCATATATGGAGATATGTTCGCTATTGCCGTAAAAATTGGAGCGCCTGCAATTGCCGCTCTTTTATTTACCAATTTAGCTTTTGGGTTGATTGTAAAGTTTATTCCCCAAATGAATATCATGATCGTAGCTTTCCCGGTTCAAATCACTATCGGCCTCTTATTCTTTGGTGTGTCGTTAAATGTGCTTTTGAATTTTATGGAGACATATCTCGGAGATCTTGGTCCCATGCTGGTAAATACTATGCGATTATTTAGGATATAAAAAATGGCTGAAGAGAGTTTTGAAGAAAAAACCGAGCAACCTACGCCCAAAAAAAGGCAGGAGCTTAAAGAAAAGGGTGAGGTGGCAAAAAGCAAGGAATTGCCTTCGATGGCTGTACTCCTTGCCGCTTTGATCTCATTATCTCTTTTTGGATCATTTATGTACAACCATATACAGATTATTATGAAGGGAGCATTTTCTCTATCTGATATACATAGTTTTAATGTTTCTGAGTGTTTAAAATTTGCTCAAAATATTATTGGCCGGTTTATCATCTTGCTCTCCCCACTTTTTGCCGCCATATTTGTTACAGCGATTCTATCGAATATCATGCAAGTGGGCTTTATTTTTTCCGGTGAATCGATTACCCCGAAACTATCAAAAATAGACCCTATCAAAGGGTTTGGAAGGCTTTTTTCCAAACAGTCTTTCATGGAGTTATTCAAATCCTTGTTAAAACTAACCCTTGTGGGTGGGGTGGCGTTTCTTACGGTAAAAGGTGAGATGAAAAATTTTGCTCTCCTTGGAGATATGGAGCTTAATTTAATTTTCGTTTATATCCTCAAAATATTTTTTAAGATTTTTATTCGATGTTCATTGGCGATGATTGTCTTGGTCGTTATCGACTACGCATTCCAGAAGTGGGAATTTGAAAAAAGAATTAAGATGACCAAACAAGAAGTAAAGGATGAGTTTAAAAAGTCGGAAGGCGATCCTTTGATTAAATCAAGAATAAAAAGCATTCAGATGGAGATGGCCAGAAAAAGGATGATGCAGGATGTTCCTGAGGCCGACGTCGTTATTACCAACCCAACACATCTTGCAGTTGCTTTAAAGTATGATAGTACGACCATGAATGCACCGAAGTTAATCGCAAAAGGATCGAGAAAAATAGCCGAGAAGATTAAAGATGTCGCTTCAGAACATGGAATCCCAATTTTAGAGAATAAGGAACTCGCTCGAAATATATACTCGTTGGTTGAGGTAGGTCAGGAGATACCACCGGCACTCTATCAAACGGTTGCCGAGGTATTGGCTTATATTTATAGGTTAAAGTCAAAATATGCATATGGCGTATCATAAACATATACTTAAGGGAATTTAGATGGAACAGGTTATACGATCAAAAGCCAATTCCGCATCTGCTAGTGAAATAATGACGGTCATTGGTGTGGTCACTATCCTAGTGGTAATGATAATACCAGTACCTTCTATACTATTGGACTTTCTTTTGGCATTGAACATCACTATTGCCATAACAATTCTTTTAATCGCCATGTATACGCTCAAGCCTCTGGATTTTTTCATATTTCCTCCGTTACTTCTTGTGACGACCCTTTTCAGGTTGTCTCTCAATGTCGCGTCAACAAGATTGATACTTTTGCATGGCAACGAAGGCGCCCTGGCTGCAGGAAGGGTTATTAAGTCGTTTGGCAGTTTCGTGGTCGGTGGAAATTACGTTGTCGGTATGATTGTATTTATTATTCTGGTCATTGTTAATTTTGTAGTAATTACGAAGGGTGCCACCAGGATTGCCGAAGTTGCTGCTCGGTTTACACTGGATGGTATGCCAGGCAAACAGATGAGTATTGATGCGGATCTCAACGCTGGTCTGATTGATGAAGACGAGGCAAAAGAACGCAGAATGACCATTGCAAGGGAGGCCGAATTCCATGGATCTATGGATGGTGCTGCTAAATTTGTTAGAGGAGATGCTATTGCTGGAATTATAATCACTATTATTAATATCATCGGCGGATTTATTATCGGGGTACTTCAGAAAAAGATGTCCGTTATGAACGCCGCTCATAACTATACACTTTTAACAGTGGGCGATGGTTTAGTATCTCAGATTCCGGCACTCATCATATCCACGGCGGCTGGAATTGTTGTCAGCAGGGCGGCTTCAGAGGGAACCATGGGAAAGGATTTTGGAAAACAATTTTCCAATTATCCAAAGGCAATCTATCTTTCAGCATTAACCGTCTTTTGTTTCGGTCTCATACCAGGTTTGCCGCATATCCCCTTTATTATGATTTCGGTTATCATTGGGATAAGCGTTTTTGTGTTTGGAAAGAAAAAAGAGCGATTAAAAGATGAAGAGATTGAAGTAAAAAAGAAGGAAGCGATCGATGAAGGTCCGGAACCTGTGGAACATCTACTGGTGATTGATCCCCTTGAGCTGGAAGTAGGATATGGTCTCATTGCTTTGGTGGATAGAGAGCAGGGGGGAAAATTTCTCGATAGGGTTCGTTCAATAAGACGTCAGTTTGCTATAGAAATGGGCATGGTTATTCCGCCAATTCATATCAGAGATAATTTGCAACTGAATTCATCCGAATATCAGATTATTTTAAAGGGTGTTAAGATTGCCGGAGCTGAATTGATGGTGAATCATTATCTGGCGATGGATCCAGGAGATGCTACAAGGAAAATAGAAGGAATAAAAACAAAGGAGCCAGCATTCAACATACCAGCAGTCTGGATACCGGAAGTAAGAAAAGAAGAGGCCAAACTTGCGGGTTATACAGTTGTTGATGATGCAACGATCATGGCTACCCATCTGACAGAGGTTCTACGAAAACATGCTTCAGAATTATTAGGTAGACAAGAAGTTCAAAATCTTCTGGATAATCTCAGCAAAATGTATCCTAAGGCAGTTGAAGAACTTGTCCCGAATCTTCTTTCTTTAGGGGCTGTTCAAAAAGTATTACAAAATCTTCTGGAAGAACGCATATCAATAAGGGACCTTTTGACAATCGTTGAAACACTTGCCGATTGTGCTCCAATGACAAAGGATCCTGATTTGTTAACCGAGTATGTGAGAAACAAAATGTCAAGATCCTTTATCAGCCCACATATAGGGGAAGATGGCTATTTAAAATTGATAACCATGTCTCAAGATGTTGAGGACATTCTTCTAAAAGGAATACAAAAAACAGAACACGGTTCATATCTATCAGTTGATCCGAAGATTGCAGATTCGATTATTTCTTCGATCAAACAGGAAGCGGAAAAAGCCATGTCTAAGAATATTCAACCGATTCTTTTAACGACACCCTTAATTAGAAGACATTTGAGAAAGATGATAGAATACTTTGTACCCTCATTAATGGTATTATCTCAAAGTGAGCTTTTGAGTGATATCGGCTTTAAGGCTATTGGAAAGGTAAAGTTAAGCCATGCAGGTTAAAAAATATCGAGCGAGGACAATTAAGGAAGCTACCGCTAGGGTTAAAAATGTACTGGGATCCGATGCAATGATTCTTTCCACAAAGAAAATATCAAAAATCGGTGAAGATGATGTTTTTGAAATAACTGCCATGACTGGAGCAAATAATATATCAGATAAGAGTCCGAATATGCTCGGAGAAGTAAAACAAGAACTGATGAGCATAAAAGAGATGCTTTATCTTTTGAACCATTCAGATGTTTTTATAGAAAAACTGGTAACATATCCGGATGCCCTAAGTTTATATTCAAAAATGATAAAAAATGGCGTCAATGATCGTTATGTAAGGCTTTTTTTTGAAAGGACCGGTGCATTTAACGGCCACCCCGTTCATAACATAAAAAGAATTAAAGATAGCGCTCTAAATGAGATCATGAAAGTTATAGAAGTTCAAGATCCTTTCGATAGAAAAAATAATAATCAAATTATAGCGGCTTTTATCGGAACGACAGGTGTTGGCAAAACGACGACAATCGCAAAGCTTGCTGCTAAGCTCATGATAGAGAAGACAAAGAAAGTTGGATTGATTTCGTTAGACGCGTATAGAATAGGTGCGATAGAACAACTGAAAACATATGCAAATATATTAGGGGTCCCCTGTTTCCAGGCATTCAAAAAAAAAGATTTGCTTTTTGCACTTCGAAGACTGGAAGGAAAAGATATCGTTCTTATCGACACTGCAGGCCAAAGTCAATATGATAGATCCAGGATAGATGAACTCAGAAGATTGATTCCTGCTGATTTAGATATAAGCACTCATCTTTTATTAAACATTGCAACTACTGAGTCTGAGATGAATAAATCAGCTGATAATTTTAGATGTTTAAATTATCAGAGTTATATATTTACAAAAAGAGATGAAACTCAAAAATGTGGTTCAATATTGAACCAGATTATGGAACAAAATTTGCCTATTTCGTATATTACAACCGGTCAGAATGTGCCTGAAGATATTGAACAGGCAGAAATAGGAAAAATAATAAAGTTGATCGTTTCGTAAAAAATTAACCGATACATGCTGCTATAATTTATTAATGGAATAGTTATATATTGGAGACCAAAAAGATGGATCAGGCTACAAAATTAAGAAGGATTGTCAAAGAAGAATCGGGGAAAGTTCACAAACTCAGAGTAAAAGATGGATCATTTCCCTCAAAAAACAGTCCTATGGTTTTTGCCGTTACCAGTGGAAAGGGCGGAGTAGGCAAGACAAATATCGTGGGCAATCTGGCAATTACGTATCAGAGAATGAGAAAAAAGGTTTTAATCTTTGATGCAGATCTCGGGCTTGCAAATATTGATATTATCTTTGGTATCAGCCCCAAATATACAATTCAGGAAGTCATTAAAGGTGAAAAAGAGCTGTCCCAAATAATTGCCACGGGACCGGAAGGTGTGGCCATTATACCTGCCAGCTCAGGTGTTCAGGAACTATCACATCTCACAGAAGGTCACAAGATTAACCTTTTAAATGAATTTGATTTATTGAACAATATGTATGACATTTTGCTCATAGACACAGGAGCGGGTATTTCTTCCAATGTGATTTATTTTAACCTGGCAGCTCAAGAAAGGATTGTCGTTGTGACACCGGAACCAACATCTATTACGGATGCGTATGCTCTTATTAAAGTCATGTTTATTCAGCATGGAACAAAGAATTTTATAATTTTGATGAATATGGTTAGAGATGAAAAAGAAGCAAAAACGGTTTATAAACATTTGAGTAGGGTTGTAGAAAAGTTTATGGGAAGCATATCTTTAGACTATGCGGGATATATTCCATATGATAAACATCTGAGTGAGTCCGTAAATAGAAGGATACCGGTTACTTGTTGCTATCCTCAATCATCCTCAAGCCAAAGCTTTAAAAAATTGGCTATATATCTATTAGAGGAGACAGATGGAAGACATCAAGAAGGAAGTATACAATTTTTTTGGAAAAGACTAATGGTTGGTGCGATAGGTTGATGAAATGAATGCTGGGATAAAAAAATATCAGGAAGTAAACATTGTAGACCAAGAAAGTATGGATGATAAACATCGAGAAGAACTTATTCTCAAATATGCTCCCCTTGTAAAACAAATTGCTGAAAGGATGGCGGTTAGACTTCCTCCCAACATTTCTAAGGAGGAACTCATCGGTCCCGGAATTTTGGGGTTGTTTGACGCTATTGACAAGTTTGACTCAAAAAGGGGGATACAGTTTAGGACATATGCGAACCTAAGGATAAAAGGGGCAATTTTAGATGAATTAAGAAAGATGGACTGGATTTCAAGATCTGTCAGAAGAAATATTAACAGAATGGAAGATGCAATAAGAACCCTTGAGCTAAAACACGGAAGAGAGCCAAAAGATGATGAGATTGCTGAAGAGATGGGACTTGACTTGGAATCATATTACAAAATGATCAGCAGATCTCATGGCGTAAATCTGTTAAGTCTGGACGAATTGATGCTTGACGGCACAACGCCTAAAATATCCAAACAGGTATCGGATCAACCTTCTCCCATAGAAGAATTAAAAGTAAAAGAGATTAAATCAATTATATTTAAAGCGCTGTCAACACTTTCAAAAAAAGAACAAATAGTGATGTCTTTATATTATTATGATGAATTGACGTTAAAAGAAATAGCAAAGGTTTTAAATTTAACCGAATCAAGGATATCACAAATCCATTCGAAGGCAATAATAAGATTAAGGATAAAGCTGAAATCATATTATGAAGGCTGATTATGACTTTAGTAAAAAAAGAAAATGCTGTTCAATCTTTCGATAATTCGGATGAATCGGGAGATAAAAAGAAAAAAACGAAAAATAAACCCAAAAAATATAGATGGAAAAAAAGGGCTTTTTTTTATTTTATAGGAGGAACATTGGTTTTGGCCGGGATTTCATTATACCCTATTTTAAAAAATAGTGGAAAAAACATATGGATACCCCAGCTTAAATGGTTTCCTATCCAAAATTCCAAAACCATCAAATTTGAGCCATTTATTATCCCTTTTAAAGAGCCAGGTAAATATACATATATATCTTTAAGTATTTCCTTTGAATTGTCGAATAAAGAATTAATGAATGAAATGATAGAAAAAAATAATTGGATTAGAGGTATCATTTACAATATCTTGAGTGAAAACATATACGTATTGGAAAATATATCATCTTTAATGAAACTTAAGATGTTTATTATTGACGGTGTGAACAACATACTAACAGCAGGCAAGGTTGATAAAGCAATTATAACTGATTTTTCGACAGTTTAGGTAAAGAAGGGACTTTATATAAAAATTGACCACTTCAATTATAATTAAATTATTAATAAAAATAAGGCCGCCGACGGACATGAACGTCAAAGGCGATTGGACCTTGCGGATAAAGATTCGTAGTTGAAACGACCTGTTTGAGTTGTTTTTAAATACTTTTGTATCACGACGGCGACCTTAATTTAAAGGAGAAGGCCATGTCAGGTACAACTCATATGAATGTGATTCTTAGCCAGGGGAATACGATTAAGGAAGTTCATAATGTAAAAAAACAGAATCTTGAAATGAACCAACAGTTTGCTGCTCAAAAATCAGAAGATATGAAGAAAGAGGATAAATCAAAAGTACAAGAGTTTGAGACAAAAAACAGAATTGAGATAAAAAAAGATAAAGAGAAAAAAAATGATCAAAAAGGCAACAAAAAGAGATCAAATAATAAAAATGAAAAAGAAAAAATGAATTTATCAGAAGGTAAGCTCATCGATATCAGGGTCTGATTATGAATTTGTTTGAATTAAAATACCTAATTATTTCGCAACTGGCGATTGATTTTGCAATTTTTGTTGTGTTTATTTTTTTAATAAGACGTCTGAGGTTGCTCGATAAAGGATCCTTATCATTGAATAATAAGCTTAAAATGTATGAATCATTCCTAACTGATGCGGACAACACGTCTGTAAAATTCAAGGGGATGTTACAAGAGAAAAAGGATATAATTAAAAAACTTAATGAACAATTAGAACAAAGAATAAAGAGTTTAAATGCGCTTTTAAACAGGAGTGATGCACTACTCTTTAAACACAGGCAAAATAATCAAAACGGCTATGTCCAAGATTCTTTAAAAAATCATACAAAAAAAATTGTTGACCTGGCAAAAGAGGGATATGATTTAGATTACATTTCTGAAACCCTTGTTATTCCTAAGGAAGAAGTAATGCTGGTGCTAGATCTAAAGAAAAGAATATCACAATTAGAATCTAAAGAGGGTGCGTCTTGAATAAAGTCGTTAATTCAACAATATCCTCGTCCAAGATATCACTTCAATCAATAGATAATACCTCTTTTTATCCCAAATTAGTTGAAAACGAAATTGTTAAGGGGACGGTTTTGAGATCCTTTTATTTAAATAACGTCTTGATGATAATTAAAGGAAAAAGGATCATGGCAAAAACACACATGCCTTTAAGGGAAGGCAGCATTATATCATTAAAAGTTGAAGAAATTCACCCAAATCCAATCCTTAAGCTCTTGGGAATATTAAATGAAAGTATTGAAACAATAAATACCTCTATGATTCTGAACGGATTAAAGAAGAATTTGTGGAAAACAATCAATGATAGCATTGACCATTCCATGCTTCCCGAAAATGATAAAAAACTGTTTAAAGATTTGATAGATGATATATCAAAAAAAATATTTCTAAAACCAAATCCTGAATTATTGAGAGAACTTGTCGATAAATCAGGAATCGGATGGGAGGCAAAACTAAGAGAAATTATAAATTCTAAAACATATAGTAAAACAAATATTAATGAACTTATAGCAGGTGATTTAAAAGGTCTTGGATCAAAATTTATTTCCTTAACACAAGGACAAAATGATCTTTTCGAAAGGTTTGTATCCACGATAAAAAATATTCAGCTTCTTAATCAGTTGGGGTTTGAACAAGAAAGAAAAATCTTCATTCCAATACTGTTTCAATTTCCTGATAATCTTTTTACTATAGGCCAATTGCTGATACAGTTTAATCAAAATAAAAATAACAAAGATGGTGATGGAAATGAAAAAGACAAGGACTTTTTCAGAATAAGTTTTTTATTAGAAATGTCTAAACTTGGCCCACTAAGAGCTGATCTTGTGGTCAAACAAAAACATATCAATGGAAGATTTTTAATCGTTGAAGAAAAAACAAAAAATATCATTGAAAAACAGCTTCCATCTTTAATAAAGACGTTTGAAAATAAGGGCTTTATCATTCCCCATTTTGAATGTTATATGAAAGAACCGGCGGAAATAAAAGATACGCTGATCAAGGAGATTATTCAGGAGGAAAACCATAATATCAACCTGGTTGCTTAGATGAAACGAAAATTAAAAAAGAACAGTGCTGTTAGTTTAAAGTATCGGCCCGAATCAGACAGTGCCCCAAGAGTTACGGCCAAAGGCAAAGGTAAGATTGCTGAAAAAATTATCAAAATTGCAAAAGAACACGATATTTACATTCACGAAGACCCCGATCTGATAGAGGTTTTGTCGCAGCTGGACATAAATGAAGAGATCCCGCATGATCTTTATATAGTTGTGGCAGAACTTCTGGCCTTTGTATATTCTCTAAACAAGAACATGTCACGGCTCTAAACCTAAATGAACCTTAATACCTTCAATTAATTAATTCATAACCGAATCTTTCACATACAATAATGAAAAGAGGTAAAAAGTTCCAATGGGCATTTTTTTCCTCCTCGTCAGAAAAATATGCCTCATATGTTATGAGTTATAAAGCAATATAATCGGATAGTTGTGTAATAATATATTTATTGGATAATTTGGCATTGATATTGCTTTTATAGGTCATAAAAAGAAAAAGGAGAAAAAATTGATATCCGGAATCTATAATTTAATTGATGGTTCCATGACTCAGCAACTGAGATTTGAAACCATAGCAAATAATATGGCCAATAGCAATACCAATGGCTTTAAGAAAGATATCATATCTTTTTCTGAGGCACTTGAAACGCAAAGTAATTCCAGTACAGACTTTTCTCAGGGCCCTATAAGATATACCGGGAATGAGCTTGATGTTGCATTAAGTTCCAAAGGTTTCTTTAAAATCGAAACTCCTAATGGATTCAGATATACGAGAGACGGGGCATTTTCAATCAATGCACAAGGATTTCTGGTAACTGGGAGTGGAGATACGGTATTGGGGCAAAATGGCCCAATAACCTTAGAGGGTGGTGAGGTTTATATCGGAAGAGATGGACAAGTTGTGGTGAATAATGAATCGGTGGATAAAATACTTGTGGTCGACTTTGATGAGCCTCAGCTCCTTAGAAAAGAAGGCGGATCATATTATTCTTATCTTGGAGAAAGCAAAGGAATATTAACACCCGAGGATGCCGAGATTCAGCATAAATATTTGGAAAGTTCAAATGTTAATCCAACCCAGGAAATAATTAAAATGGTAGAGACATACAGGGCTTTTGAGTCGTTGGAAAAGGCGATTCAGTCCATTGATGCATTAACCAATGAAATGGTTAATGATTATGGTACAGTTCCAAATTAAAGGAGATAATCATGTTAAGAGGATTGTGGTCCGCAGCTTCGGGAATGGCTGCTCAAAAAATGAACATTGATGTAATTGCAAATAACCTGGCAAACGTTAACACATCGGGTTTCAAAAAAAGTCGGACGGATTTTCAAGACCTTATGTATCAAACGGTGAATCAGGCAGGTTCTGAAACATCCACCGGAGAACAGATTCCTGTTGGTATCCAGGTCGGAATGGGAACAATGCCTATTGGCGTTCACAAGGTATTTATGCAGGGAGATTTCCAACAGACGAAAAATGAGCTGGATATGGCAATTGAGGGAAAAGGTTTTTTTAAGGTGATTAGCAACGAAGAAGAACTCTACACCCGTTCAGGTAATTTTAAATTAGATGCAAACAGAAATGTTGTTACACCAAATGGCGATAAGTTACAACCAGAAATGACAATTCCAGAAGAAACAATAACCATCAAGATTGATGCTGATGGAACGGTAACAGCATTTGATCCCCAGGGCGTCGGCGCATCTCTTGGAACAATAGAATTATATACGTTTCCGAATCCGGCAGGACTTTTCAGCCGCGGCCATAATCTATACAGATCTACGGACGCTTCGGGTGAGGCTGTGAACGGAACACCGGGTTCAGAGGGTATGGGTACGATTGTCCAAGGGTTTGTTGAAATTTCTAATGTGGATGTAGTGCAAGAGATGGTTGACATGATTATGGCACAAAGGGCTTATGAGATTAACAGCAAGGCAATAAAAACAGCGGACGAAATGCTGGCCATCGTAAATAACATTTCAAGGTAACTCGAAGATGGATAAAAAAAAATATCACATATTTATTCTTCTCTGTATTTTTGGGTTTTATTCGACTTCAATGGCTGCGACAATCAGCAAAAATGATCATCAGAATGTCTCCCATAAAAATTACCAAACCATAACGGAGAACGAATTCAGAAAAATCTTTCATAAATATCTTCATCGAAATTTAAACAATCAAGCATGCGATGTTGTCATTTCCAGAATAAAGATAACCGGCAATGTACCCGTACCTGCAGGAAGAATCAGTTTTCAGCAGTATCAAAAAGGAAAAAGAAGACTTGAAGGACATGTAAGCCTGATCGTCGTGGTTAAAATAAATGATGTGGTAAAAAATAAAGTTAAACTGTCAGGTTGGGTTGATATATTTCAGCCTGTAGTTTGTGCTTCTCGTGATATTAAAAGGGGAGAGAGGATTGGAAAAGATGATCTTTATATGGTCAAAAGAAATATATCTCATTTATCTTCGAAAATTTTAACGGATATGAATAAGATCATCGGTTTCATGGCAAAGCATAATGTAAAAAAAGATACCAGTCTTAAAGAATGGATGTTCGAGAAATTTCCAATTGTGGATAAAGGAGACATCGTTACAATATTAGCTGAATCCGGAGATCTAAAGGTAACTGCTCCAGGAAGAGTTTTGATGAAAGGTTATGAAGGTGAGCTTGTAAAAGTTGAAAATCTAATGAGTAAAAAAGAAATTTACGCAAAGGTCGTTAGCAGCTCAATGGTGGCGGTAGATTTTTAGATATTAGGAGAGAACCATGGCAGATAGAAGATACTTACTTTTATGTATAGCGTTGATATTCTTGATTGGTTGTGCGAGTCTGTCTAATAAACCCGTTCAAATGAATGAAACAGTCAAGATTCAAAAACCTAAATTTAATGCTTATGAGCCTCCAAGGCCGGAAGAAGGATCATTGTGGACGGAAATGTCGGAAGTAAGTCTTTTTCAGGACATGAAGGCAAGAAAAGTCGGAGATACTGTCACTGTGAGAATTGTCGAGGATCCGGAAGCAGAGTTGAATGCAAATACCAAAACAAGCCGGTCATCTGGTGTCGAAGCATCGAAACTTAAATTTCTGGGCTACATGAAAGCGCTTGCTGAAAAGAATCCCAGACTTGCTCAGAATCCTGGAACAGATGATTTGATACTGGCATCCTTGGGCTTGAAACACGATGGTAAAGGTTCAACCGACAGGGACGGCAATGTCAAGGAATATATTTCGGCTGTGGTCGAAAAGGTCCTTTTCAACGGGAACCTTTATATCAGAGGACAAAGGGAAATCAGGGTAAATAATGAAACACAGTATATAACATTGTCTGGCGTCGTGAGACCAAAAGATATAACTTCGTCTAATGAAGTTTCTTCTACATATGTTGCCGATGCAAGGATCACATATTCCGGCACCGGTCCAGTGGCAGACAAACAAAGAGTCGGATGGTTAGGGAGGGCATTGGATTATGTGTGGCCGTTTTAAGAAAGTATTATTCATTGTTTTGCTTATCTCCTTTGTTATACCCTCATCAGGTTATTCTGCAAGGATAAAGGATATTTCGTCAATAAAAGGTATCAGACAAAACCAACTTCTTGGCTATGGTTTGGTTATCGGTCTTAATGGTACCGGAGACAAGGGTGGAACACAATTTACCATTCAGGGCCTGGTGAATATGCTGGAACATATGGGAGTTCACGTGGATCCAGATGAAGTAAAAGTAAAAAATGTTGCCGCAGTCGTAGTGAGTGCAAAATTACCGCCTTTTGCCAGGGTCGGGAAAAAGATCGATGTTATCCTGTCGTCTATCGGTGACGCAAAAAGCCTGGTGGGAGGTACACTTTTATTGTCGCCTTTAAAAGGTGTTGACGGTAAAGTATATGCTCTTGCACAGGGTCCTGTTTCTATTGGTGGCTTCAGTGCCGGGGGAGCTGCAGGGGGCGGTGTGACAAAAAATCATCCTACGGTAGGAAGAATCAGTGGCGGGGCTAGCATTGAAAAAGAAATTCCTTTGTCGATAATGAGTAAAAACGAGATGACCATAATTCTTAATAATCCGGATTTTAATACCGCTGATCGTGCTGCCAACGCCATAAATTTGCGATTTGGGGAAAATGTTGCCAAACCTTTAGACTCGGGCACCTTAAAATTCAAGATTCCTGAAAATTTTGAAAACAAAGTGGTTAATTTGATTGCTCAAATAGGGGAAATCGAAATAGAGCCGGATTCAATCGCTAAGGTTATTGTGAATGAAAAGACCGGAACGGTTGTGGTCGGAGAAAATGTCAGGATCCAGAAAGTTGCCGTTGCTCATGGGAATTTGAGTATTCATATAAAAGAGAAAAAGAATGTATCACAGCCTTTAGCCTTCGCACCATCAGGTGGAAGGGTTGCTCCACAGCAGATGGCGGGCGATACAGTTGTCGCTCCGGGTGGCAGTACAGTGGTTACCCCCGAAAGCCAGGTGTCTGTGGCTGAGGAAAACAGTCGTCTTCTTTTGATTCCAAAGGGACGAACTATCGGCGAACTGGTGAATGCTTTAAATGCCATTGGGGTAACTCCCAGAGATCTCATAACTATTTTACAGGCCATTAAAGCTGCGGGTGCGCTTCAGGGCGAGCTCGAAATTATATAAAGGAGAAAAAAATGATCAAAGCAATTGCTACACCCCAAAATACTGCGATTGCACCCAATGACCCTCGTCAAGCAAGACTCGAAAGGACCTGCTCGGAGTTTGAATCTATTTTTATCACCTATATGTTAAAATCGATGAGAACAGCCTTCACAGAAGATGGTCTTTTTGGAAATAGCAATGAAAGCAAGATCATTCGATCGATGTTTGACGAAAACCTTGCCCTTGGAATGTCAAAGGGTAAAGGTATGGGGCTCGGCAAGATGCTTTTTGAAAGTTTAAAAGATCGAAATGCACTTTAGATAGCAAAACAAGCGACCGATAATAGAACAGGGAGTATATTTATGGAAGTGTCTACCGTTGATAGGGTTGAAAAGCTTTTTTACAAAAAAATCATGCTTTACAATGATTTACTTTATTGTTTTGAAGCAGAAAGGAAGTCTCTTATCACCATAGATCTCAATGAGTTATGGGGATTATCTAAAAAAAAGGATGAGATATGTGCTCAGATAAAATCCATCCGTAGACAGATTTGTTTGGCCGTTAATCTGGAAAATGACCCAGACGCTTTTAATCTTAATCTGGTAATGGATCTTATTCCCCGAAAATACACGGATCATTTTAAAAAACTATACTTAAGGATTTTAAAACTAAAAGGCGAAATTGAGATCTTAAGGAAACAAAACATCCTCTATATCGATGATTCTTTGGAATTTTTGGATGAGATGATATCGATCATAACAGGAGAGACCGATTCCAGATATGTTTATAATGACAGATGTCACTTCAACAAGTCGGGTCCTCGTTCTTTTCTGACCAGGGAGGTTTGAGCATGTCAAATATAGGAATGGTATTAAATATTGCTACCACTGCTTTAAGCGCCCAACAGTATGGCATGGGAGTGACGGCTCAAAATATTGCCAATGTGAATACAGAAGGTTATTCTCGGCAAAACCCTGTCCTTGTCGCAAAACAGCCCTTGCTGACCGGGGGGCTAATCCTGGGCAGAGGTGTAGACACGGAACATGTTTCCAGATCCAGTGATCAGTTTATAGAAAACAAACTTATGCGGGAAAAATCGAATATGTCATCTTCTTCTGAGATGGAAAAATACATGCAGGTGCTGGAAGGCTTTTTTAATGAAAATTCCGGCACCAGCATCAGTAACATGTTATCCGATTTTTGGAATGGATGGTATGATCTTTCTAACAATCCTTCAGGCGCTTCTGAAAGAAATTCGCTTTATGAGCAAAGCATCCTTCTTTCAGAGCAATTTAATGCTCTGGCAACCGACTTAATCCAGATCAATACAGATTTAACCGGAGCCGTAACTTCTGGAATAGAGACAATAAATAAAATTACAAACGAGATCGCACAGGTAAACGATCAGATCGTCAGAATGGAGGTCAATAACGTTGCCAACGACCTCAGGGATAAACGAAACACCCTAGTTTCGGAACTCAATGAATATCTTGATGTACAGGCATTTGAACAAAGTGATGGCTCACTAACCGTTGTAGCGGCGAGAGGATGTACGCTGGTTCAAGGACATATCAATTATGACCTGGAAATGGGCGGTACCGGTGGAGATAGGGTGAGATGGCAGAATTCCAGCGGCAGTTATGTTGATATTACAAACTATCTTTCCAATGGAAAACTTGGCGGATGGCTCGACATGCGAGACGAAATTGTAACCAAGTATCAACTGGACCTTGATGCCTTGGCAAAAGAAGTGATCTGGTCTGTGAACCAGCAACACAGCCAAGGCGCGGGACTTGAAGGTTTCAGTTCTGTTACCGGAGGATATGCGGTAACGAATCCTGGTTCAGCAATTACATCGAGCGGGTTGTTCTACCAGGATAAAGTTGATGATAGCAGCAAGACATTCAAAATATGGCTCTTTGATACCAATGGAGATCCCTACGATTCGGATGCCGGAACAGCCGGACTTCAGGGTAATCCCATTACCATCACAGTTACTTCCGGCATGACGACAAATGAGCTTGTAACCGCCATTGATAATGGAACAGGGGTTCAAGCATCCCTTGACAGCCAGAACAATTTGACGATAGGTATAGATACAGGAGAAGTTGCAACCCTCGGGTCCCTCGCATTTTCTGATGACAATTCCAATGTTCTTGCAGCTTTTGGAATCAATACGTTTTTCACCGGTTCCAGTTCTGGAGACATGGGGGTTAATAACAGCATCGGCTTGAATAAAAATTTCATTGCCGCAGCACAGGTTGTCAGTGATGGAACCATGGCGTCAGGCGACAATAATAACGCTTTGGCAATCACAGATCTTCAAACAACTTCCATGAGTATTTCACAATGGACCTGCGACAGGATCAATGGAAATACACAAGGGAGTATCATTTCAACCATTGAAGACTATTATCACTCTATGGTGGGAGCCATCGGCATTACCTCTGCAAGCATTTCAAGGGACAGGTCCTTTGGTGAGATGATGGTCAATGAATTAACCACTATCAGGGACAGCATATCTGCTGTTTCCCTTGATGAAGAGATGACAAATCTCATAAAATATCAGCATGCTTATGCAGCGGCAGCCAAGCTTATCGGTGTCTCCGATGAAATGCTCAATACGCTGCTTGAATTGAAATAAAAGGAGTTATCTTACATGCGTGTCGCCAATAAATCCATTTATGATTCGGTTAAATATAATCTGGGTAATATTTATGAACAGCTGAATAAAACCAATGAAATTGCGACCACCGGAAAGCGTATCAACAATCTTTCCGATGATCCTGTGGGTCTTACCCAGTCCTTAAATATTCGATCAACCTTATCAAGCATTGAGCAGATGGGGCGCAATATCAGTTATGGAAAATCATGGCTAACAGCCTCTGAAAGTGCCCTGACGAGTGTGCAAAATATCATCTCAGATACAAAGGCGTTATGTGTTCAGATGGCCAACGCAACAACCGGATCCGACCAGCGATTTTCGGCGGCGGAAACCGTTCAAAATATGCTGGACGAAATCATTTCATTGGCAAACACAGACGTGGCAGGGAATTATATTTTTGCCGGTTCGAAAACCGGTGCGATACCATTCGGACAGGATGGCACTTACTATGGAGACAATAACCCTTTTACCATAAAAATCAGCAATAGCAGTTCTGTTGAAGCCGGCAGCGACGGTCAAGCAGTGTTTGGAAATATTTTTAACACGTTGAATAATTTGAATACCGCTCTTGAAACAAACGATTTAAGCGGTATTCAAGATGCGATGGATTATCTGGACGGTCACTTTGACGATATTTCGGCCAAAATATCAGATGTTGGCTCAAAAATGAATCGAATGGAAATTAAGGATAAAATATATCAGGATTTGAATTTTTCCAATACAGAAAGGCTTTCAAAAATTGAAGATGCAGATATTGCCGAGGCTATCATGAACGTTAAAGCTGCGGAGATGACGTATCAGGCGGCTCTGGCCTCTTCGTCAAAAGTGATGACATTGACTCTGGCAGATTATTTAAAATAATTAAATAACAAACTAATAGATGCCATGGACGGGCGATGCTTATACTAACAAGGAAGTTGGGTGAAAAGATAAATATAGGCGATGATATTACGGTCACATTGGTGGAAATAAAGGGGACACAGGTTAAGCTTGGAATTGAAGCCCCCAAACACATTGAGATTCATCGCCAGGAAATATATGAGAGAATCAGAGAAGAAAATTTGAGTTCATCAGACATAAATGACTCGGATCTTTCCGAGGCGGTTGCCCTTTACAGCTTATCAGGGCTGTTGAAAAAATAATTTATTTAATATCTGAATGTTGAAAGGTTCAAAGCGAGAGAAAAATTGAAGATTAAAACAACGAGATTCGGAACGATTGATATAGAAGAAGAAAAAATTATTGAGATGCCCTTTGGTATGCTGGGTTTTCCGGACAAAAAGAAATTTATTATACTTAAACATCAAGAAAATTCACCTTTCTTCTGGTATCAGTCAATTGATGATCCAGGACTTGCCTTTGTCATTACAAACCCATTTCTGTTTCTTCCAGACTATAAAATAGATTTGTCATCGACAGTTAAAGAGATGTCATGGAATGGAGATGGGAGTAAAAGTTGTCTGGAGTTATTTATTGTTGTCAATATTCCTAAAGGTAGGCCCCATAAAATGACCGGCAATTTTATCGGTCC
>JAFDCA010000482.1 GCA_019313025.1 Deltaproteobacteria bacterium | reverse complement strand
GAAAATTAAGGGGGATGGTAACTGGGGGTATGGTTTTAACCTGGGCGTGCTCTTTGAGCTTACGGAAGCAACCCGGTTCGGCGTCGCTTACCGTTCAGAGATCTCGCATGATCTGAAAGGTGATGCCGACTTCACAACCCCCGCTGCGGCAGCCCCGATTGCCGGCGCATTGGGCCTGGTCGATACAGATGCGAAGGCGGATATCGACCTGCCCGCCTCCCTTTCAGTGAGCGGTTATCACCAGTTAACCGACAAATGGGCCGTCATGGCAGATATTACCTGGACCGACTGGAGCACTTTTGAAGAACTTCGTATCAAATTTGATTCTGGTGCCGCGGATTCCGTCACCACGTATGACTTGGATGACAGCTTTCGCTATTCTGTCGGTGTGACCTATGCCCTTAATCCCCGATGGATATTTCGCGGCGGACTGGCCTATGATGAAACGACTGTCCCCAACAGCCGGATGCGAAACCCCCAGCTTCCGGATCAAGACCGCCTTTGGTTCGCTTTAGGCACAAGTTATCAATTCTCAAATCGGCTGGGATTCGATCTTAGCTATACGTATATTACCATGGTTGATGACGCTGAAATCGACAAGACTGCCACCGGCGAAGATACCTTCCGCGGTGCCTTAAAAGGCGATTATGACGGGTGGGGGAATATCGTGAGTTTGCAGATGAGCTATAGGTTCTAGCCCACTTTTTTTCGTAGTCTGACTTCTCCTTTCCGTTTTTTTGCAGTAGGACAAGTAGTATGCCCGGTTGATTATTGACCTGGGGCTTAAGTGGTTTTTTAGCATGTTTTCAGCATCGGAAAGCGTTTCCTCTGCCTGTTTAATCCGATACTGGTAAAGCGTCTTCTTATCAGTCATATCCTTATGCCCTCTTCTAAAATGTTTTTGACTATTGGCGCCGACCTTAGAGGAGAGTTGGCGATTTCATCTTTCGTAAAAACGATAGGAGAAATGACCATATAGTTGTCAAAGCCTACCTGCCAAACAATTTCGTAAATCCTCTCTTTCAGTTCGGTGTTCAATGATGGGACAATTATCGATATATCCAAATCCGAGTATTCGTCCGGGTCGCCTCTAGCCCTTGAGCCGAAAACAATTATATCGACAAGCGAAGTTACGTCGGACAACTGTTCCTTAAGCTCCTTGGCAACCTTATAATCTTTCGGGTTCATAAGTATTTTCCTTGGTCTGCATGGGACAAAGATTTACAGTAATATTTCACCGCAAGACGCGAAGGACGCTGAGGGTTAATTTTTTCGCATGCCTTCAGTTCAAGTATGATTTTGTCTTCAACAGCTATCTCCAGCCTGTAACCGCAATCCAGTTTGATTCCCTTAAATTCCTGTAACAACAATCCGGACAGCGTCTTTTGTATTTTGTTGGTTTAGGATATCGATATTTCTGAATTATCGCAACTATTTCATCGATTACTTTCTCGAGTTCAACAAAATCTCTTTTACCGAACTTCTACACTCCCTCAAATTATCCTCTCACCCGTCTCTATTATCTCTTTGATATAAGGGTTCGTCTCATCAAAGTCAGTTTTTGTAAAAGAGTGTGGTTCTATGCGTAAATCTACCCTCCTGGTGAGCTTCATCAAAAGTACATCCTCGTCAAAGCCATCGATGTCATCCTTGTCCCAAAAAACAGCCAAATCAATATCGCTATATTTGTGATAGGTGCCTTTGGCATAGGAGCCATACAGATATATGCGCCAGACAGGTACGTCATGCTCTTTCATCACCTTTACATACTTTTTTAAAATCGCATAAATTAACGCTTTATCTTTTCTATGAGGCATTTGCGTAATTACTTAATCGCAGTTAAATGCTTCCCGGTGAACTCTTTTGAGGCCTTCTTGTGGAACTTGAATTTATAGTCGGGGTACCGCGTTCTAATATTAAACGATGTAACCTCAAGCAAATAGTTCTTCTGATCTTCCGAAAGATCAATGTGCGCTTGCTCTGCCAGTCTAAGCAGATGATGAATCAGCGGTGGATTGTTATCAACATTCCTGACGTAATGAGCTTTCAGAAGTTTTTCAATAACAAGGTGAGCAACAAACAAGGCCCAAACATAGTGACCTTTATCGTAAAGGCTTTCCATCGCCTGGAAATCCGTTTATGACGAATCAATCCAATATTTCACAATCTCATCTTTTGTCATGCAATCAGTCTCCAATGAATAATTTTTGAGCCTATTTGCGCAGTATATTGGTTTCTCTAATTACGCAGTTTTGCATTACGCCATAGTGTGTAATGGCCTATTTTCGTAATTCAAGAAAAAATTGTAATTCACCCCGCCCGTTAAAAGAATTTTGCCAATATTTCATTCTTCGTCCGCTAATTCCAAGATCCGTCGGCACAGGTCGGGAGCCAAACGGTATCCCACACCGGCCAGGTTATCTATTACCGGAGCAACTTTGTCCAATATACCTTTTCTCTTGGCAGCAATCAATATGCCCCCGGTGCCGATGATACGGACACCGCGGCTTTTTGCG
>JAFDCA010000481.1 GCA_019313025.1 Deltaproteobacteria bacterium | reverse complement strand
CACCGATGACACCGATTTTAATGGGATCCATATAATCATCCAATCAAGGGTCGAATAATTTTACCTAAACCGAGCGTTTCAAATTTGTAAAGGGGGTAAGATGCTTTTCATATTTAATGAATTATCTTGATTTATATTTTTAAAAATTTGAAACCCTTCGGGATTGTCGAGGTTGCCACATCTACTTTGTCAGATGCCATTCCGCATCCGCCAAAGCCCTCTGGCGGATAGCGAAACGACATCTTCCTTGTATCTGCGGCAACCTCGACAATCGGTCAATTTAGGTTTTAATAAGTGAATTTAAGATATTGCATTAAAACATACTTGATTTGACAATCAAATTCAAATACTATCTAAAATAATTTTGAGTTTGACATTCGTATGATCATGTCATATTTATTTTAATGCAAATCATTTACCTGTTCTTCATCTCATGCCGTTTCTATCAAAAATCATTTCCTCCTCCGTTGAGTTCAATTTCCGATTGGCAATCTCATGGTTCGATTTTAAATATATCTATTTTTTTGACAGTCACCCCATTAATAAATCGAAATCTGATTGCTTGTTAAAAGCATTGGCATTTAAGGATCATCACCATCTGTTTTCCTAAAAATCAATATATGGGGCACCAGCATCAGATGGTGGCAGCTATCATAATATCGAAAGCGTAAACGTCGTGAAAAGAATAACTATTACCACACTGGTATATATCGGTTTGATCACTGCCGCAGCCTGGGGGCAGAATGCCACAGAATTTTATAACCGCGGTGTCAAGAGCACTCTGGCCTACAAAAAGATCGAGCATTTTACCAAGGCCATCCAGTTAAACCCAAACCTGGTGGAGGCCTACGAAAAACGAGCCATACACTACTATCTCCAGTGGCAACTCGACAAAGCCGTTCAGGATTACAATCGTATTATAGCGCTAAAACCCCATGATGCGAATGCCTATCTGATGCGGGGTCTTGCCTGCTTTAAACAGAATGCTGGCGAAGGATATTCCGCGGAACTAAAGAATCTGACTTTTAATCTCAGCAATCGAGAGGCGCGGGAGTTCAGTGAATCTTTGGAGCGGGCAATAGACAATTTTAGTTATGCCATCAAGCTGAATCCGCAATTGGCAAGTGCATACAGCTATCGGGCAATGGCATACCGTTTCAAAGGAATGATCGAAGAAGCTTTCAACGATGCCACGGCGGTAATTCAATTGAACAGTGATCCACAAAGCGCTGCAAGAGCTTATAAAACACTGTCTAAAATCTATCGAAAACTCGGACGAGATGAGCTTTCCGAAGTCAACCTTCGAAAATCAATAACTCTGGACCCTTATTCCGCAGATTATCCACCGCTACATGTTCCCCTCATAGATAACATGCCCTCCGATACCGCCAGTCTCAAAGCCATCGGTCGGATGGGACTTTTCGGCATCCTCCTCCTCGTCGTTGTGGTAATTTTTAAACTGGCGTTACCCGCCCCCCAAAAAAAAGATTCGTAATGATTCTGTTTGACAGCGAATCTTTGCTTTTTTATGATTTGTCATACTCTATATCAGTTTTTAAAAATATGTATCCATTGAGTTGCTTGCAGTCGTAATTTTAGGAAACATCATGACGATTCCGTTTTCATTGGGAAGCTGCCTGAGCAAATTAGAGCGCGTTAAAGCAAACAGCCTATAGGTGTAATCAATATTATTCATAATTATCATGATCCCTCAGTATAGTTTTAAACCTTTAAACCTGTTCGCTTTTATGCGGTCTTATTTACGAGTTCTTGCCGATGGAAACGGAATTATCATGGGGTTAAAATGGATCGTTATTTTGAGAAAGACTATATTTTACGGAGGGCGATGATGACACAGAAAATACTTGCGCCACTTGACGGTAAGGTTTTTCAACTCAAGATAAAAGCAGGAGACCAGGTCGAAGATGGTGAAGAAATCCTGGTCATCGAAGCCATGAAAATGGAAACACCCATATTTACCCCCTGTGATGGAACCGTCAGAGACGTCAGGGTCAAAGAAGGGGATGACGTGGTGGAAAACGAAGTTTTGGCCATTATTGACGAAGAACATAGTGAGGATTAAACCATGAAACCGTATTTTGAAAAAATGATGGAATTCGGCCATTCCCTGAAAAAAGGTCGAATAAAGAGTACGGAAGAAAACCTAAACAGCATCAAAACCATCGAAGAAGATGTTGCTGATAAAGTGAATCGGGTTAAACTGGCCGGGTTCCCTGAAGAAAAGATTAATGCCAGGGGTCAGATGACCGTTTGGCAGCGTCTCGAATATCTCGTGGATCCCGGCACCTGGTGTCCGCTTCATACCCTTTACAATCCAATGAACAATGAAGAAGGAACCACCAACGTCATCGACGGCATCGGCAAGATTTCTGGCAAATGGGCAGTCATTATCGGTTTTGACAATAAAGTGATGGCCGGAGCCTGGCTGCCTGGGCAGTCTGAAAATATTCTTCGGGTGACGGATTTGGCCAAACGGTTGAATGTTCCGTTGATCTGGCTGGTGAATTGCAGTGGTGCCAAACTCACGGAACAGGAAAAATTCTATGCCAATCGCCGGGGGGCCGGAACCCCTTTTTTCAGGCATGCCGAGCTGGAGCAGCTGGGATTACCGGTGCTTGCCGGTATATACGGAACAAACCCGGCGGGTGGCGGGTATCAGAGCATCAGCCCCACGATACTCTTTGCCCACAAAGACTGTAATATTGCCGTGGGGGGTGTCGGCATTGTCAGCGGCATGGCACCCAAAGGAAAATTCAACTTAAAAGCCGCAGAAGAAATTATCGAAAAAGCAAAACAGTTTCGGGTCAAACCACCGGGATCGGTCAATATCCATTATGATGAAACCGGTTTTTTTAGATATGTGTTTGAAGATGAAACCGGCGTGCTGGACGGGCTAAAAGATTATATGAAAGATATGCCGGCATATCCTCCCAAATTTTTTCGGGTGGCTGAACCGAAAGAACCTCGATTCCCAATAGACGACCTTTATCGCTTGATTCCCCTAAATCCCAAAAGAGTATACGATTTTGACGAAGTGTTGGCCAGACTGGTGGATTTCAGCGAGCATATGGAGTTCCGTCCCGATTATGGTCCGGAAGTGTATGCGGGATTATGCAAAATCGACGGGTTCCTGGTGGCTTGTATTGGAAACAGGCAGGAATATCTTGGAAGGAACTATCCGGAATACGCCGACACCCCCGGCCTGGGCGGGAAACTCTACCGACAGGGGCTGATAAAAATGAACGAGTTCGTGACCCTTTGCGGAAGGGACCGGATTCCGATTGTCTGGTTTCAGGACAGCTCAGGACTGGATGTGGGGGATGCGGCTGAAAAAGCAGAACTATTGGGTCTTGCCCAGGGACTGGTCTATTCGATTCAACAGACGGACGTTCCCATGGTGTTGGTGCTTCTCAGGAAAGGAACGGCGTCGGCGCACTATCTCATGGGTGGCCCCACCGCCAATCGACACAATGCCTTTACCATAGGAACCGCCGCCAGCGAAATATATGTTATGCACGGGGAGACCGCTGCGGTGGCCACCTATTCCCGACGGCTGGTTAAAGAAAAAGATGCCGGCAGGCCTTTGGAACCGGTCATCGAAAAAATGAACCAACTGGCCAAAGATTATCACGAAAAATCAAGACCCCTGTTCTGCGCACAAAACGGTCTGGTGGATGAAATTGTGCCGCTGCGTGATTTGAGAAAATACCTTGTGGCCTTTACCGGGGCAGCCTATCAAAATCCAAAATCCATCTGCCCCCAGCACCATATGATCCTTCCCCGAGTTATTAAGGGATAATTCGATTCATGTAGTTTTGTTTGCAGACTGCATGCATTGTGGACTTCGGCAATTCATAAGTATTAAAACATAACCTTGAAAAGCCGGATGGATGGATCTGTGAAATAGATAGCGTTTGAACAGTGCTAATAACGCCTTAATATATCCCTTTTTCGCGGTTCAAAATAGGATTTTAATGTTGATAATTTAGATTGTTTCTGATATGTTACGTTATTTAATAACAAATAGGGATGCAATAGAAAATGGGTGGATCTAACAACCTTAAAAAGACCGCTCGTTCTGACGAGGATCTGGCCCGGATGATTGCCAGCGTGGCCAATGTGGCTCAGGCTGATGCCATTATATGTGCCACCGAAACCGGAGTGTTTGCTCAACTGCTTCACGGTATGTCAGGCCAGACTCGCGTTATTGCCGCCACAACGAAAAGAGACACATACAATGTCCTGACACAAGCGGGCCTGGAATCAATACTTTTGCCCCTTCGTGCCATCGACAAGTACAGTCAAGTTCGCCACGTTGTTTCCGTAGCCCTCAAATCCTCAACGGTTTCGGTGGGGGACCTTATCGTCTGTGCATTGGGGCGGGACGTTTATCAAGAGGAGGGAGACCTTGTCGTCTTGACAGACGTGGAACACTCCGTCGAAAAACTCTCAATCTCCGATTTTCTCAAACTCACGGACGCCATCCAGCCCAAAGTCCTAGAAATTGCCATTGCAATTGCCTGTAAAATCGGTCGGGCGACCCGCCGCGGAAAGCGCCTTGGGGCCATATTTATGCTTGGCGATTCCGTCAGGGTCCTTAAGGATTCCAAACAGCTTATCCTAAATCCCTTTCAAGGTCACGACGAAGCCAGTCGGAGGCTTACAAATCCCGATATCCACGATGCCATCGTCGAATTGGCCAAGCTCGACGGGGCCTTTGTTATCCGCGGCGACGGTCTCATTCAAACAGCAGGAACCTTTTTGACCTCACCCAAAATCAAAATAGTATTGCCGGCCGGCCTCGGAGCACGACATGTTGCCGCCGCCGCCGTTACAAAGCGAACCACCTCGACAGCGGTTGTGGTCTCAGCAACCGACGGCAATGTCCGAGCATTCTCGGGCGGAGCGATGGTGCTGCACATCGACCCCGAGGTACCTTATGCTCCAATCACCACTGAAGTGTAAGCCTTTAAAGGCGTGACGATACCAATTTATTTAGAACCCCCAATTTCAAGTTATACGGCCATGTTATAAATAATTCTATACCATATATAAGGCCCTTAATCCTAAATGTTCCCTAAATTTGATCCTATCCTACGTTAAGGAGAAAAAATGGCAGCTGATATTTATGGTTGGTGTGGAAAAATTCTCGTCGTAGACCTGTCTAATTCGCGGATCACTGAACGTGCTACCATGAAATATGCAGATCGTTTTCTTGGAGGGCGTGGCATCGCTACACGGATCTACTGGGAAGAAGTAAGACCAGATGTGGGTGCTTTTGACCCAGATAATCGCCTGATTCTCATGACGGGCCCGTTGGTGGGTACCGGAGTTCAGGGGGCTTCCAGGTTTGAAGTCGTGGGGAAGTCCCCCATGCGAATACCGGAAGGATTCTGCTACGGTAACCTTGGCGGATTCTTCGGCCCGTACTTAAAAAGAGCCGGTTACGACGGTATTGTTATTTTCGGACGATCTAAAAAACCGGTTTATGTTTGGATCAATGACGGTAAAACCAAAATTTTAGATGCGTCTTTGCTATGGGGAAAGGGTGTTTATGACGTCAGAAAAATATTAAAAGACATCCATGGCAAGAATGTTCGATTTGTAACCACCGGTGTGGCAGGTGAAAACATGTGCCGCAGTGCCAATCTGATGACTGACAATGAAGGGAGTGCCACCGGGGGTTTTGGCGCGGTGATGGGATCGAAAAATCTTAAAGCCATCGCGGTATTGGGTTCGGGAAGTCCTTTGGTGTCAAATCCTAAGAAATTAAAAGAACTCAATCAATTGACCATCCATTTGAATAAACGTGACCCGCTCCAAGTTCCTTTTCCCGAAGAACAAGTCCGTCGAACGGGAAAGGCGTCCTGTTATCAATGCGGACTCGATTGTAAATATAGAAATTCTTTTCGGACAGCATCCGGCAAGGATGTTGTCCGGAAATGTCAATCCATGTTTGTTTACTTTCCATGGGTGATGAGAAGACCGGAAGAGTTTGCGGAAACAGCTGTTCATGCGACCGGCATCTGTAATGATCTTTCCATCTGCACCATGGAAATGAACAATATCATTCACTGGTTGGATAACTGCTACCAGTCAGGATATCTTTCTGATAAACAGACCGGTCTTGATATTGCAACACTGGGTACCCATGAATTTTTTGAAAATCTTGCCAATATGATCGCGCATAGAAAGGGATTTGGCGATATTCTTGCCGAAGGACTACTTCGAGCCGGCGAAAAGCTTGGCCGAGAAGCCACAGCCCTTTTTGCAAATGAAGTATCCGGTGTTGGAGACGGCGCCACTTATTCCGGACGCGAATATCTGATGAACGGACTGTTATACGCTCTGGAACCGAGACAACCGATCGCCATGCTTCATGAAACAAGCTGGCTCACCGGACTCTGGGTCATGAATCAGGCCAACCCTGAATCCTCACCGGTAACATCAGAGGTATTTCAAACCGCGGCCACTCAATTCTGGGGACATGAGAAAGCGTGGGATCTAAACACCCATGTAGGAAAGGCAATGGCGGCAACTAAAATCATCGATCGAACCTACGTGAAGGACAGCCTCCTGTTGTGTGATTCCAGCTGGCCCATAATGGTTTCTTGGCATACGCAAAATCACGTGGGTGATCCGAGTTTGGAAAGTCGAATATTTTCAGCAGTGACCGGCCTTGAAACAGATGATACCGGTCTAAATCAATATGGCGAACGACTATTTAATCTACAACGGGCCGTTCTGTTGCGAGAGGGGCGGCGCCCGAAAACAGATGACGTTCTGGCAGAATTCAATTTTACGGATCCCGTTGAAACCGTGTTCATGAACCCGGATGCCATCGTCCCCGGACCGGGACAGGACATCATCAGCCGAAAAGGTCAAACTTTGGACCGGGATGTATTTGAAGTAATGCGGAAAGAATTTTATGAGCTCAGGGGATGGGACGGTGAATCAGGGCTACAAAAGGCCAATACCCTTGAACACCTCGGGCTGTCCGACCTGATACAGGATCTCAAACAGATCGACATGATCGCAACGTAATCCCCATCGAACCGATTACGAGATGCCTTACCGGCGTCAATTAAAATATTTGCGTCTGAAAAGCTTATTTTCTTAGTCACTTCATGGACGATGTTTTAGGGATTTAAGATTTTTGCCGCCTGCATAAGACCTTTACTGTTCCCCACGGCAACAATAGTGTCTCCGGCCTCGAATTGGTGCAACGCTCTGGGGTTAAAGCACATCGTGCCGTCTGCCTTTTTAATGGAAATGATGATCAGGTCAAAATCCTGACGGAGTCCCGAATCTTGTAAAGAAACATCGACAAGTTTGGAAGAAGCGCTCACAGGAATCTCTTCTACATGAATATCGGTATTATCGTCAACAAAAGCGAGTTCCAAAAAATGAATGACAGTTGGACGGAGGATTGCATGGGCCATTCTTCTGGCACCTAAAGCAAAAGGAGATACGACCTTGTCAGTGCCGGCATCGTAGAGTGTTTTTTCGGATTCATTCTGGTTTGCCCTTGCTACGACAAAAATATCCGGATTGAGCCTCTTTGCAATCAGAACCAGAAAAACGTTATCTGCATCGGAACCCAGAACAGATATGATCCCTCTGGCCCTTTTAATACCCGCTTTCATTAAAGTGGCCTCATCGGTGGCACCCCCTAAAACATACAGAATGCCGTCTTTATCCATAACGGGAACTCGGTCCGGGTTTTGCTCGATGACGACAACATCTAAATACCTTTGGATAAGATAGCCGCACAAAGCTTGACCCATCCTTCCATACCCACAAACAATAAAATGGTTTTTCAGCTTGCTGATTTGTTTATCCAAAATTCGCCTCCCCAGAACATGTCTGATACGTCCTTCCACTAAAAACTGTATCACGTTTCCAACAACATAAAGGAAAAACCCCACCCCCAAAAAAATGAGGAAGACCGTAAACAATCGACCTTCCGAGCTTATCTCATGCACTTCTCCGTAACCAACTGTGGCGAGGGTAATGACCGTCATGTACAACGCGTCCATTAACGGCCATCCTTCGATCACCATATACCCGGCAGCACCAAAGACAAGCAGACACACAAATAAAATAAAATGTAGGGTGAATTGTTTTGTTCGATCCATGATGAATATTAAAGATGACCATTGTCCCGTCGAGACGGAATTTTACGTTGGCTTCGACAGGCGGCAGGGTTCAGTGCTTGCCCCGTTGAACCCCCACATGGATTAAACAAGCGAATTCAATGGGGCTCAGCGCTGAAGTTCAACGGTAGATTGGCATATACATTTCAATAATATCGGCAAATAGAATTTTATATAAAAACCCTGTTATATATAAGGGGTATTCGGCTGAAAGAATAACGAAGAGCCACTGCGGATCCTGTCAATGCCTAATTGAAAGCGTCTTTTGTATCAAGGCACCCTCTGACTCGCGGAGTCAACACTTTGAATAAATGTGGAGGGGTTTGAAAGGGCAAAAACAATTGGATTTTTGGCCATGGATTTTACCATTTT
>JAFDCA010000480.1 GCA_019313025.1 Deltaproteobacteria bacterium | reverse complement strand
CACCGATGGAAGAAAGATAGATGACCTTGATGTAGCAATTTCTGGAAGCTTCCACACGAAACCGGATGCTTTCACCTTCATAATAATCGGCACCCTGGCCTTTGAGAGGGGTTATTTTAACATTAAATTTTGGATTCTTAGTTTGGTTTTTCACATCATCCTTGGTTAGTGCCAAAAAATGATCTCCTTGTATATTCCTGGATATTTTAGCAATTAAATCCTGAAGGGCTTTGTTCTGAGACATTAGAGCTTCCATCTTTTTATTCTGATCACGGAGCATATCTTCTTGTTTATTCCATTTATTCCCGAGGCTTGTTATTTCATTTTTTATGCCTGTATATTCCGCTTTTGTCTGTTCACCTGCTGACCCAACCTTTTGGTCAATGGTTTTCATAAATTTTTTAAGTTCATTAAACCGGGCTTCATTAATTTTTCCCTGATGGATGAGGACGGCGGTCATTTTTTTTAATCCAGCCGCGATTTCTTCTTGATTGTTTGCCAGTCGATCCACCACTTCTTTTACAAATTCTTGCTGTTTGACCTGTCTGTCCGCTTCTGCCTTGTCAATGACAACCATCACCCAATAAACGCTATTTTGGCTATCAGTCCAACTATGCTTTTCCCGAATGCCTGAAAAAACTTTTTTTGTGCTGACAAAAAGGGATGATGCGACATCTTGATCCGCATGTTTTCCCTTTTGGACCAGCTTTTCCTTAAATTCGGATTTAATTGACACCGAAAGTTGATAACAGAGTTCATCCAATGCACGATCTTTTGATCGTCTTTTGCTTTCATATTGAGGTGAGTCTCCGATAAAATCTGCTGAGCCAACGCCGTAATAAACATTCGTCAAATTAAGAGCCCCATCCTGATACGCCTGAAGCCATTGAGGAAAGTTTGAAGCATATCCAATACGTGGAATGATCAGCAGAAGCACTAATGTAAGGGTACTCCAGTATGACCTGGCATTACTTTTTGGTGTCATGGCATCTCCTTATCCTTCTGAATCTTTCAGATTTTAATTTTCGTGAAGTAATGTTAAAAATTGTTGGGCGTCCTTGTTACCCGGCTCACGCCGCAAAACTTCCTTGTATATAATTTCGGCTTTTAAGGGCTGCCCCGACAGATAAAACGCAGTGCCCAAATGTAAAAGGTATTGTGTGTTATCGGGATCGAGTTTTGTGGCTTTGTAATAATTGAAGACCGCCTCTTTCAACT
The DNA here is from genome assembly GCA_019313025.1 of Deltaproteobacteria bacterium. Next base: position 4,393 of record JAFDCA010000480.1, on the reverse strand, counting down.
GGCCGATCTCAAGATAACAAAATCCAAGCCAAAACCGTGTTTCGGCCTCACGTGATTTCTCTGTTTTGGCGATATTCAGGAGTCTGATGGCGGTCGGATAATCCTTTTTGCGTACAGCAGAGACGCCTTCAATAAAAGCATTCAGCGCAGTTTTTGTGAGAGCTGCCTGGATGTTCTGCTGGCTCGCGGCAGAATTTTGTTCGGCCGGCGGATTCTCAATTTTTTTTGAATCAGTTTTTTTCGATCTACGGGTAACAATTACCAAGCTTCTTTCATGTATTGGAGCGGATTCAGGAAAGGAATCCATCATGACTGACCTGCGTCCCCCCTTAACGTCTTTAGAACCCAGGATTACGACACCGGCTGTTTTACGATCTGGATGCGAGCTGAAAATGCGGACATTTTGGGGATCACCGAAATAGTTCAGATCGACATTCAATGATGGAAGATCGATATTTATTGCTTTTATTTCATTCTGAGAATTATCGATGATCAGATTTCCACCAATCAGTGCAGGAGATTGATCGAGGAGAACGCCATTTTTGTTATAGCTGATGTCATTTTTAAGCACTTTGGCCGGTGAACGGTCTAATTTTACGCCGGAATCCGAGTTGTAAGCGATTCGGCAGCGTTTGATGCGCGCGTTCGCCATATCCGCGACCTCGATGCCATTGGTTTTATTTTTATAAACGGTTAGGTCATCCAGTACAGGCGCTGCGCGGCTACCCTCAATTCTAATTCCGGTAGTGCACTCTTTGACGGTACCAGTATCGATTTCCGGAGAGCTTTCGATAATTCGAATACCGATTTCAGCATCATTTATTTCAAAATTAGACAGCCTACATTTTTCCTCAGATCTTTCAAAGACGATTCCGCCCCAGTTTTCGTTTATATCGGCTGCTGTAAAAAGCACGGGGGCGTTCTTATCTCCACTGGCGTCCAATCGGCCATGAATGATCAAACGGGATTTTGTATCCGCTTCAACAACGACACCCAGCTTAATAATGAGCATGGAACCTTTCGGAACAATGACATCACCTTTCAAACGATAGGGATTGGCACCGGAATGCCAGGTCGATTCATCAGAAAGACGCCCTTCAATCGATGTCGGACCTGGTGGTACAGGGGTACACGGAATACCGACCATTATTTGGCTTTCGTTGCCGGCTTGGTCGGCTGCGATGATACGGTAAAAATAAGTGGTATAATTTATCAAATCTTTATCTTCAAAGCGGTTAAATTCCGTGGTATGAATTTTTTCGTAACCAGATAAAGGAGGTGTACTCCGCAATATGTTGTAACCGACGACATCTACTGTCGCGGATTTGTTCCATCGGAGAATTGCTTTTTGGTTGTTCGGAATTGCCTGTATACCTGAAGGGGAATCCGGCGGAATGCCATCGATATTCACAAAACCCAGGGTGTCTTCCCATCTGCATATATTGTTCCAGCTGTCTGACAAAAGAACGACAATAAGACCATCGTGGATAGAATCTTTAGGCCGAACAATATATGAACCGATATAAGTACCCGGAGTTTTTTCTTGCATTTGGACTGTAACGCCTTGGGGCTCAATACTAAACGTCGCCTTTAACCCGGCAGTGCCTTCGACACCGACTTCAAGGCGTTCCCCCTTTTTAAGAAATCGGTTCATCCCGTTATGAACGAGATTGGTTATTTTAGGAAATGATTTCCCCTTTAAGTTGGCCGAAGGCGGAATGGTCTCTACTAAAGATTGGCTAAGTTTGTTGATTGTGGTGATTATATGATATCTTGATAGATCAAGTGCATTAGAAGCCGCAGCAATAATAGCCCCGATGGGAGTTGTCGGGATGCTTCCGCTTCTTTGTACCTCCTTATGTTTCGCTGACCACAACAACCGCTGTGTTTCCGTATCAATCATTTTAAGTTCTACAGAAACAGTAAAAGAAGAATAAACTCCAGCATAAAAAGTTTCAAATTCCGTTATCCTCCCAATGATCAGCGCATCAGAATCAAGAAGTTTTCCAGTTTTCGTCGGGTCGATCGTCTTAAAAATATTTTGGGGTTTAAAATTCGGCAGCTTAGCATTAATATGGCCAAGCTCAACATCTCTATATGCCAAAGAGCTGAAATTATTGTAAAAAAGACGCTGTAAAAGATCAGATGCCTCTTTTTCCTGGCTCAGGTTTTCAAAGGGAAGGATGGCTACAGTCAGTGGTTTATCTTTATCATAATCTGGTGCAACAAAAATGTTTTCAGAAGGAATTTTATGATCAAACTTTTCTTGAATGCTGTCTATGTTTTTATTCAACCCGCCCCGACAAGCGGATAGTAAAGACCAGATCATTAATACGAAGGCAAACAGAAGTATTGTTTTTAGAAAAGATTTCATATCATAATCTTTTCACCTCAGCGATTTAGACTTGAGGCAATGATATGGACAAAAATATTTTTGTTCAGTTATCAGTATTAACCCGGTGCGCCGGAGTTGGCATTTGAGCCAGAGCATAGAATGATTTGTTGGCATAGCTATAACCATGTCGAATGATTGTGACATTGGTTAAAGCAATTTCAGCATCGGTCTCGGAAAGTTTCTGGGACATGGAACTCGTATTTTCAGAGATTGTTTTTAGAAGAATATTATGTCGCCCTGCAAGATTAAGCGCCAAAGCAGCCCTGGCTTGGCGCTCGGCTTCCTCCCAAGCCTTGCCCGGTTTAATCCGGCTTGGCGCAGTGCCGATGCCATATATATAATCCGGGTGTGATTTTGGTTCTCTGACCCATTCAGGCGGCTCATCAGCATTTATGTTGACAGGGCTGTCATCAATCTGATTTATCAGGTTTTGAAACAATGCCTCATCCGGACAAAACGCACAAAGTGCAATAACGCCATTTTTCATACGATATTCACGAACAATCCTCAGGTTTTTTTCAAGAAGCGAGGCTCGATCCTGCCACTCTTTTTCCAAAATATAGGATGCGGTCAATCCTTGGCTGCGGCTTTGCGTTCCAACCCATCCTGCTTTAATAAGCACTTTATCGTTTTTCGCCATATTCGCCGCACCGTTTTTTATGATCGCTTCTTTCTGGCGTGTGTTGTCAAGGTATAATCCACCGTAGCCATAGGCAAGCCGGCAACCATTAACGTTCGGCAGTTCAGCATACCATCGTGGTATCAACAAAATTTTAGATAGATCGGAATTTTCGGATGACGATGTAAGGTTTTGCTGGGGAACCTGACAGGAAATCAGCGATATCATCAATAAGACCGGCAAGACTAATCTTATCACGATGCAACCGGGAGTTATTCCTGTGTTTACAAATTGACGGCAACAACTAGTCGTACTTACTGCTTTCAGTATGTACAATTTTTTTCTGAACACAACGCCGGTTTTAAGTGGTTGAGGACACATTGGGTCTGACCCTATGCAACACCAAATGATTTTGAACAAAATAGGCGAAACTTTCAGGATTAGGGTATCCGTCTTTATTTTTATTTCTGTCTATCAGGCGGATACCCCCTTCGGCAAGCTCTTTAATGATTGAAAACTATTTATTATGGGCGGAGCGTTTCGGATTGATCCTGAACAAGCCGTTTCATTTAGGCATCAATGATTTCAGTGAAAGCAAATTAAGGGCGTCTATTTTTCTGTAAAGTCGAGTTTGTCGAGTTCTTTTTGCAATTCTTCAAAGCCGTTTTTAGCCTTGAATTCGTTGTAAAGGGCATACTCATTTTTAATCTGTTTTTTAGCCTGGTTATTGATCTCCTGTTTAAGTTCGTTAGCATTTCCAATGGGCCACAGCGCCAGACTATGCCAGGTACCGTCCGGGCATACTTTACGCTTTACGATTTGACAGCCTTGAAGAACACGGGAAGAAATACCTTTACCCACCGATTGGGCGAATTGGAGTGATTGGGCTGCATCACCAATGCCGGATTGTTGCATAAAATCTTTTACCATGGCCTGTACTTTCACCTCAATGGCCATAACGACTTCTTGGCGTGCCCGCTGGTCTGCTGAAGTTTTGGACATTGCAGGCTGATTCATCTTGGCAAGTCCGCTCCCATAGACACCGTCTTCCGCTGAAGGCGGGTTCACAGTCCAATCCGGAATACACTGGGTTTCTTCAACAGACGGAGCCGGTTTAGGCCCTTGTGGTGTTGCACAGGCCATAACTAAAATCAATCCCACAATGACAAAACTCAACATCAAAATCCGTTTTTTTTCGTTCATCATCTACGCCTCCTTTTTATTATTCGGTAAACAGTTTTATAACTTAAAAAAATAACGTTTATAAAGCTCGATAAATTTTAGATCTGCCAAACACTCTTTGAATGTAATCTTGTGTTTCCTTATAAGGGAGTTTTTTTCTTAGGGCCATATGAATATCCTCAGTTGACATACTGTTG
>JAFDCA010000479.1 GCA_019313025.1 Deltaproteobacteria bacterium | reverse complement strand
TTGATACAAACTGAAATTAAAGATATCTTGTCCGATGAGATTTTATTTGGAAGACTTAATAAGGGCGGCAATGTTTTTATAGATGTCGAAAATGAAAAGTTGACCTTTAACTACAATGCCAAGACTTCGTTAAGTGAACCTGTCAGAGAATCAGAAACATTGGAATGATGGGATGCTAAAGGTGTTTTCTACTTAACCATTTTTTCCAAATTAACAACTTGACGATATCTGAGTGCCTGTTTTTCTTTTATCAGATACAATCGAATTTCCACCTCCCCATTTTGCGTCCGAAGACGGATTGCTGGCTGTTGGCGGTGACCTGAGCCAAGAACGTCTTCTCCTTGCATACCGTATGGGCATTTTTCCATGGTTTTCAGATAATGAGCCGATTCTATGGTGGTCGCCAGACCCTCGTCTGGTGTTGTACCCCCATGAGATTAAGATTTCAAAGACTTTAAAAAAGATTATAAAAAAAGAAACGTTCAGGGTGACCATGGACCTTGCCTTTAATGAGGTCATCAATCAATGCGCACAAGTTCGTCTGCAAAAAAATCAAGGTACATGGATCATTGAAGATATCATCAAGGCTTACTTAAGGCTCCATGAATCCGGTTTTGCACATTCGGTTGAAGTGTGGTGTCATGGCAAACTTGCAGGGGGATTATATGGTGTTTCTCTTGGGAAGTGTTTTTTCGGAGAATCCATGTTTAATCTTATTAGTAATGCTTCAAACATTGCTCTTGTCAAACTTGTAGAGTATCTTGAAAAATTATCGTTTGATTTGATAGACTGTCAGGTGACTACCGAGCATTTGATCCGTTTTGGTGCAAGGGAGATCCCTAGAACACTTTTTTTAAAGCAGCTTGAAAAATCTCTAAATGCGCCAACCCAAAAAGGGAAATGGCAATATAACATATAATTTTACCTTTAAAGATTATTCCTGCCCATGTGCCCTTTACATGCGTTAATAGAAAATAAAGGATGCATACTCCCATCATTGAATTTGATAAATCCGTAGTGCCATTTTTTTGACACTTTAGGGTGTATTGAATTCACCATGGGTGACATACTAAACGATGTTTTAGGCACGGGCAGCAATTCATTTTCCGTGGCGTCATGGATTAAACCCTTTTCGCTCAGCAGTTCTCAGACAAATCATCGTACCCAAAACTGTTTTGCAGCCAAGGCCTCAGATTCTAATAACGACAATTTCGAAATCGGTGTTAACACAAACGGTACCATACATGTCTATATTGATAGCTCGGGACAGGACAGGTATGCAGATTTTGGTGTGGCGGGAAGTGTTGCAGTTAACGTTTGGAGTTTTGTGGTTTTGACTTACGACAATGGCTCGGTTACTGTGACAATTAACGATAACCGTTATGAAAATACCAGTACCTGGAGTGGGGGAGGGAATTTGGATAACGCCGCAGGAAGTCCTTTTACTATCGGCAGTTCCCAGCATATTGACAACTATTTTAACGGTAAGATCGATGAGGTGATGGTCTTTTCAAAGGCATTGACCGAAGAGGAGACAACAAGTCTATATGCCCTGACCCATACCTGTTCAGGCACCTGTTACACAGAACCTTTGGCGGTTTATTTTATGGACGAGAGCACCTGGAATGCCGGGACGGCTGATGAAGTTAAGGATTCGTCAGGGAACAACTACCACGGCACCCCTAATGGGAGTGCAGCCATCAATACCACTGACAGCCATATTGGATATTCCGGAGAATTTTCGAGCAGTTTAGGCTACATCGATATCACCGGCCTTCCGGTTTCAACCTCATCCGGCGATCAAACAACGGTGACCTTTTGGATGAAATGGCTTGGCGGGGACAATCAAATGCCCATTGGATGGACATCATACGATCTTTGGTTTAATGGGGATAGATTTGGTTTTAATACCGCTCAGGGAGATATTTTCGGAATCACCGGAGCAAGTGCAAAACTTGCCAATAATTGGCATCATATTGCCGCGGTATTTACAAACAGCGGCACAACGCAAAACAGCCTATTCATCGACGGTGTCGAACAGTCCCTGAGCACGGTTCGAGGATCGGGTCATGCAAATAGGACGGTAGGTTCAAATTTCAGGATCAGTGGATGGACGAATAATTCAAGTTACAGGTTTAATGGCCTGATTGATGAATTAAGAATATACAAAAGGGGTCTGTCTGCCAGCGAAGTTTCAAGTGATAAAGATTTGACCCACTAAACAGGCTCAACAGGGGCAACTGCTTGACCCCTTTTTCTTGACACTGAGTAAAAATTCTCATAGCCTGATATGATAAAATTAATTGAAATCGATGCTATGAGCTTTGAAGGAAAGCGGTGACATGAAGATACATTTAAAATACGATGAATCGGATCCTAAGGATACACGTTTTACAGTGGTCGTTGACGACACGCCTTGTGGACAGCTGTCAATGATGACCGAAGACGCCGTCAGAATAGCCGATATTTTTAAATCGGGATGCTCACAGCATCAATGTGCTTTTGAATCTTCCGGTGAATTGTATCAATCCGAAAGCTGGGTCATTTGGCGCAAAAGAAGTGGAAAAGAACGAAGGAGTGGTAAGGATCGAAGAAGCGGCGGAGACCGAAGAACCGGCAAAGACAGAAGAAAATAACGGGGGAACCATGGAAATCAAAACGGTCAAGATCGAAAAACCAGATGAGTTAAACTTAATTTTAGGACATTCTCACTTTATAAAAACAGTCGAAGATATCTTTGAGACGATGGTGGCCACCGTACCCGGGGCGAAATTCGGTTTGGCATTTTGTGAAGCCTCGGGACCCTGTCTTGTGCGATATGCGGGAACAGATGACAATCTTATTGAATTGGCAAAGAAAAATGCCTATGCTCTTTCGGCTGGTCACAGTTTCATTCTCTTGATGAAAGACATGTTTCCCATCAATGTTTTGAACGCCATAAAAAATGTTCCTGAAGTTTGCAGGATTTTTTGTGCAACAGCAAATCCTGTGGAAGTGCTTATGGTAGAAACCGAACAGGGGCGAGGGATTATCGGTGTCGTTGACGGCTATAAAACAAAAGGTATTGAAACCGAAGCGGATATTAAAGAACGAAAAAAATTTTTGCGGATGATTGGATATAAGCTATAAAAAAAATTGCCTACAGTGAACCAACCTGCCAAACTGCATCGGCGGAAAAGAGTGAGATAATCCCCCATATTAAAAAGACGGACAAACGTGAGCATTTTTCAAAGACCTCATTATATGTACATAAGTTTGGCCTCTAATTGACCTTCTTTCAGGCGAATAAGGGCGTAGCCACCCATACACAACATTCCCGGATTTATCACCTTTGTTTTTCCAATAAAATCCTCGGAGTCTGCCTCGTGAATATGGCCGGTGAGACAGATATCCGGCTGTACACGCTGGATAAATTCTAAGACGGACATGTTTCCGACGTTTTCCCCCGAAGGCAACTCGGCTGCTTTTGATCCAAATGGGGGATCATGTGCTACCAATATTAATTTTGGAAGGTACTTTATCTGTTCATACCCTGCGCTGAGCCATTGTCCAAGCATGGCATCCGGAACCTCTGAAGGTGTTCTGAAAGGTGTTGGCGTTGAATATCCGACCCCCATGATACCAATATTTTCCGCCAACTTTTTGCCTTTTGCGTGAATATTCCACCCTTTTTCTTCAAGATAATCCGTAATTTCAGCCTGATCCATATTCCCGATTTGGGCGTAGATGTCAGGATTAATTTCAGATACTGCACTTAACAGTTGACTTGCCCTTTGCCTTCCCCCTCTATTGGTAATGTCTCCACTAATAATGATTCCCGCAGCATCAGCCAAATCGGGGATTTCAATTAGCAGGGAAATGTCTTCGTGGATATCGCCAACTCCTATCCAGAATTTTTCATTGGCACTCATCACAACATTCCTTGTTATATCCTGTTAATGATAGAGGCCATATATCCGGCCCCGAATCCATTATCGATGTTCACAACGGCCACATTTGAGCTGCAGCTGTTCAGCATGGCAAACAGCGCCGTTAAACCGCCAAAACTGACGCCGTAGCCAACACTTGTAGGAACTGCGATAACCGGTCGGCTGATCATACCGGCAACCACGCTGGGAAGCGCACCTTCCATTCCGGCAACCACCACGAGAACAGACGCCTCTTCGATCAGTTTTTTATGGTCAAACAATCGGTGAATGCCGGCGACACCGACATCAAAAACAGATTTCACCTTGTTTCCCATAACCTGGGCCGTAAGCAGCGCTTCCTTGGCAACCGGTATATCTGAGGTTCCTGCTGATATGACCATAATGGTACCTTTACCTCGTTGGGGAATGTCATGTTTTTTCCAGACAACCATTTTCGCATCTTCATGGTATTCGGCATCGGGAAAGCGTGAGATCACCTGATTCGCATGATTTGATTGGATGCGTGTGACCAGCACGATATTTTCCTGGAGAAGCATTTTTTCCATAATACCGATAATTTGATCAACGGTTTTTTCCTGACCGAAGATAACTTCAGGAAAGCCCTTGCGAAGGGAGCGATGATGGTCTATATGTGCGTAATCTAAATCCTCAAACGAAAGATACTTTAATTTTTGTGCAGCATCTTCAACAGACATATTGCCTGTGGCAACATGGTCAAGGAGCTGTTTTAAAGATACCATATCCATGATATAACTTCCTGAAAAATGCTAACGTTTGTTTAGTTTGTTTAATATTAAATTCTATTAGTAACCCAAACCTAATAATCGGGTCAACAAAATCTTAAAATGGAGAAAAATATGAAGATTGTCGTCATTATCCCTGCAAGATATGATTCTACCCGTTTTCCTGGGAAGCCGCTTAGACTTTATAAAAATGGAAAACCCATGATCCAACAGGTATATGAACGCGTGAGTCTGTCAGATATCATAACGGACGTTATCGTTGCCACAGACGATCAGAGAATTTTTGATGCTGTAAATGGATTTGGCGGCAATGTGCTCATGACCGCCAAAGACAACCGTTCAGGTACAGATCGGGTGGCGGAAGCGGCAGAAAAGATGGGCCTTGATCTCGAAGATATTATAGTGAATATACAAGGTGATCAACCTGAAGTCCATCCGCAGCATTTACAGGACGTAGTCCGCCCCTTTAAGATTGAACCGGGAATTGAAATGACTACGCTGGCCTTTAAAATCGTTAAGAAAAGCGAAATTACCAATCCCAAAGATTGTAAAGTGACATTTGATAATAGCGGGTATGCATTGTACTTTTCTAGATCGCCGATTCCGTGTGCCCGAGATACCGACACAATTTTTGATACCTACAAGCATCTGGGTATTTATGCCTATACCAGGCGCTTTCTGGAAACATTCAGAAATCTTCCCGTAGGAAGACTCGAGACGATTGAAAAACTCGAGCAGTTGCGGGCCATTGAATACGGGTATAAAATTCGGGTGGTTATTACCGAACACGATTCTCCGGAAGTTGATACTCCGGAAGATATTCCCCGAATTGCATAGACTCATTAAAAAAGCTTCTTATATGCAACTTTAAGAGTTTAG
>JAFDCA010000478.1 GCA_019313025.1 Deltaproteobacteria bacterium | reverse complement strand
GTGTGGCAAGAGCCTCGCCTTCCACGTCTTCAGCAATAATCAACAGGGGCTTGCCCATCTTTGCGATCTGTTCAAGGACCGGAAGCATGTCTTTCATGTTGCTGATCTTTTTTTCATTGATCAGGATATAAGGATCTTCCAAAGAAACGAGCATTTTATCCGGATCTGTCACAAAATATGGCGAAAGATAGCCGCGATCAAACTGCATGCCTTCGACAACTTCAAGAGATGTCTCCATGGCTTTTGCTTCTTCAACAGTAATGACGCCTTCTTTGCCGACTTTGTTCATGGCTTCGGCAATGATATTTCCAATGGTTTCGTCGTTGTTGGCAGAAATGGTTCCAACCTGGGCAATTTCACGCTGATCTTTCGTGGGTTTGCTGATCTTATGAAGTTCTTTGACCGCAACCTCAACCGCCTTATCGATCCCTCGTTTTATGGCCATGGGATTGTTGCCGGCTGCAACAAGTTTCTGACCTTCTTCGTATATTGCCCTTGCAAGAACTGTAGCAGTGGTGGTCCCGTCACCGGCCATATCGCTGGTTTTGCTGGCAACCTCCTTCACCATTTGAGCTCCCATATTTTCAAACTTGTCCTCCAGCTCGATTTCCTTTGCTACGGTTACGCCGTCTTTTGTAATCGTGGGAGATCCCCAGGATTTTTCTATAATGACGTTTCTTCCTTTCGGACCGAGCGTCACGACGACCGAATCTGCAAGAGTTCTCACACCGTTAAGCATCGCTTCACGGGCTTTCATATCGTATTTTATTACTTTAGCCATCTTGGTCTATCCTCCGTTTCGTATGTAGATTATTCGATTACGCAGAGAACTTCTTGTTCACTCATGATCAAGTACTCTTCACCCTCTATTTTTACCTCTTGACCACCATATTTACCGAACAAAATCCGATCTCCTACTTTGACTTCAAGAGGGACACGTTTGCCATCGTTATTGAGCGCACCCACTCCAACCGCAACAATTTTTCCCTCTGCCGGCTTTTCTTTGGCTGTGTCCGGAATGATAATTCCTCCCTTGGTCTTGGTCTCTTCCTCAACACGTTTTACCAAAATTCGATCATTTAACGGTCTGAGTTTCATTTTTCAATTTCTCCTTTTCTATTTTTCAAAATAGTAGAATATAATCCTTGTGCATTGGTGATTAGTCGAGAATTATATTCTATTGTTTATCGGCAGATTTTATTGACTTATTGGGTTCTTTGCTTGGACTTTCTGAGCTTTGGTTTGTCTCTCGCTTACCTTTGGTTGAAGGTGTATCTGTACTCTGAGATTTTTTTGCATAGTCTGTTATATACCAGCCGGTCCCTTTAAGGTGAAAACTGCTTTGGGAAACAAGCTTATGGAGTTTTCCGGAACAGTGTTTGCATTTGGCCAACGGCTTATCGGAAAATTTTTGGATCACTTCGTCTATTCTGCCACATTTCGAACATTCGTACTCATATATGGGCATTTTTTAAAACCTCCTGCTCACCAAAATATCGTTCCATCTACAACAAATTTATCTCTACACATTCAAATTTTTAAAGCTGCCCTAATATATGCAATGTTTTAACATTGTCAAGGTATATCCGGCACTTTTTTTGAATTAAAATTTCCGCAAATCATCAATGGGTTTACGCCATTTTTCATAAAACTTTAATACATTCTCCATGCCGACAACACTTACTGATTTGAGTATTTCATGTGTGGTTTCATGGACATGAGCCTCTTCTGTCATCCTTTCTTCATGAGACGCCTCAAAATTTTGAAGAAATTTGCTGAACCTCAAAATGTGGATGAGTTCGTGAGCAACGATATAAAGGGCAAATGGAAAAAGTTTTAAATCAGGCGAATGGTTTATGGCTGAAAGGATCGCATGATCTTGAAGACATATTTTGTAAAAATCATACGTTGATGAACCTAAGGATGAATTTTTGGGCCACCCCATATACCGGATAATCTGGGCAAACGGGCCGTAAACGATCTCTTCAGGAGAAAGATCAACCAGTGTTTTGATATCATATGCGCATGCCGCAGACCATTGACTGGCCGACATTTTATAGAAGTTACTGACAAGCTCCTCAGCCATTGCCACACAATTATTTATGATGTTGATTTGATCCGTATTAAATTTGTTCAGTTTCTCCATGGGAATCGTCATTCATCAAAAAAAATGTGGACATCGTTTTATTTATAATGTATCTATCATTTTTTATGAATAAAGAAAATACCGATTGGAGGTGATCTGTTGGGTAGTGTTGTAAAAAAACGAAGAAAAAAAATGAGAAAACATAAACATAGAAAGCTGCTGGCTCGCACACGCCATCAAAGAAGAAAAGGCAAATAAGCCTCACCGATGAACTTCTATGCCTTTGAAAAAAAGCACCCATTGATGAACGCAAACGTTCTCAAAGATCCCGGTGCTTTTTCTTTTCCCTGTATTATGGTTTACCGGAATAACTTTTTAAGTATTTAAAAAATTCCGAGTCTGTTGATAGCACGAGAGAACTTTCTTTATCAAGGGCATCGCTGTATAGTTCAAGTGTTTTGACGAATGAATAAAATTCAGGGTCGACGCCGAAGGCTTCAGCGTAT
>JAFDCA010000477.1 GCA_019313025.1 Deltaproteobacteria bacterium | reverse complement strand
TAGCCCACATAAGCCGCCCAAGACATGTTGGTCTCCTAATATTTCGGATAATTGCGCTGGCGCCTCAAATCCGTTTTGCAACGGCAGGACAAATGTTTCCGGTCCGATCATTGGTCGCATAGCCTCCGCTGCCTCGGACACTTGCCAGGCCTTAACACCCACTAAAACCATGTCAACTTTCCCTGCTTTAGAAGGTTCGTCAGTTGCTTTAACCGGTTGCACCGTAAAGTCACCATTTATACTATCCACTCGCAGACCATGCGTCAGCATCGCGTTCAAATGCTCGCCACGGGCGATGAAAACGACATCTTCCCCAATCTGGGATAGCCGTCCTCCGAAGTAGCCGCCCACAGATCCTGCTCCAAAAATAGCTATTCGCATAGAAACCTCCAACAAAATCGTACTCGAATTGGACCATTGCTTTTTATTAAGAAAGGCTAAAGTCAAAACTTGGCTGTGCATCCGATTTTATCAGACAACGACTATCAATAAAAGTCTTTCTGCTAAATTCCGAAGAGGTAATAACTGAAGCCCGTCAAATTAAGGATTTTAATGATGCGGCAAAATTGGGCCATGCAGAAGATCAGACAATTCACAATCAAATAAAGCCGGCATAATTCCTGATTTTCGATTCAATCTTCTCAAGTTTTGCTATTACTGACCGATAAAATTATAAACATCCGAAAAAGTATATAATTGGATTTATAGCATTATTTCGGAGTCCCGGAGGAATTATGAAAAAACAGATCGTAGAATTTATCGATGAGCTGAAATCCAATAAAAAATTGGCCACGTTTGATGAAGCTTCCACCAAACAGGCTGTTGTATTGCGGCTGCTGTCATTTCTAGGTTGGGACATTTTTAACGTTGAGGAAGTCTATCCGGATTTTCCAGTCGGTACCTCAAACGTGTCCTATGCCCTTCGAATCAGAAATACCAACAAAGTATTTATCGAAGTCAAGAGAGTTCATAAAAAATTAGATGATCTTCAAAAGGATCTGGTTAATCTCGGCATGCGCGACGACGTCAATCTGTCGATTCTCACCAACGGGATCACCTGGTGGTTTTATTTAATGGCGGCCTCGGGCAGCTGGCAGCAGAAATGTTTTTATACGATTGATATAATCAAACAAAAACCGGACGTCTTCGTTACTCAGCTCATTGATTTGCTGGACAAAGATAAGGTCGCCAAAGGACAATCCTTAAAAGCCGCCAAAACGCTTTTGGAAGAAAAAAAACAAAAACTGGCAGCTGATTTTCTGCCGGAAGCCTGGAATCAAATTCTTTCTCAACCCAACAAAATTTTTGTTGAATTGCTGAGTGAAACCACCGAAAAGTTGTGCCGCTATAAAGTGGATACCAAGACTGTCGAAAAATTTCTTCGCAAACGCCTGGACAAATGTTTGATAAAAAACACAACCCTCTCCGGCGCGGAGTCCCCGTCCATCGATGTGGAAGGCACCCAAATATTGGATTTAGATAAATTACTGGCATCATCGGCACAAAAGGAAACGCCGCCGGCAGCACCGCGAAAAGCTCTATCCAGCACCGACACATTATCCAGCACCGACACATTATCCAGCACCGATACAAAATTGTCGAGTACGGATACCATCAAAATTGCCGAAAGCTATATGGATAAGTCCATCATATCCTTTAGTTTTAACGGCAACACCTATAAGGTTGGAACCTGGGATGAAATGCTGACGACCCTGTGCGACTATTTTGCCTCAACGAATAATAAAGATTTCGAAAAAGTCCTGTGGATATCCAATGAGCAAAAACCGCGCTTTTCCCGCTATGGGGACCAATTACGGATGCCGGAAAAAGTGAAACGGACAGATATTTATGTTGAAACAAAATTGAATCCCGACGAAGTTGTCAGAACGTCCGGCAAGCTTTTAGCGGAGTTCGGCTACAGCAAAGATGATTTGGAAATCGAGGTAAAATAACCCTGACATCGACTAATAACAAATATTCTAATTTAAAACCCTAACCCGGACAAGCCGGAACCCAAAAGGACCAATCACGAAAGCACGAAATGGCGAAAGCACGAAATAAGGCTAAAAAATTTTCGTGTTTTCCAACTTTCGTGTTTTCGTGATAAAAATATCTTTTCATAAAATGCAAAGAAATCACATTTAAGACTCAAAATTAAAAAAATTCCAATGCCCATAACATTTCCTGCGAAAATGTAGATGCGTTTTTGCCTTGACAAATCCAGGTAGATGGCTGAGTTTGTTAAAATTATAAAATATCAGCCTAAAAGCGATATCATATGACCATCAGCTATCTATTTTACGATATCGAATCCACGGGATTAAGCAAGGCCTTTGATCAGGTATTACAGTTTGCCGCCGTCCGCACGGACCGGCTGCTGAATGAAATTGACCGCTATGACATCAGGATCAGGTTGCGTCCGGATATCATCCCGTCACCCCTGGCTATTTTAACCAATCGCATTCCCATTGCCGATCTGGCCGGCGGTCTGCGTGAGTACGAAGCCGTCGGGCAGATTCACCGGTTGATGAATGAGCCCGATACCATCAGCCTCGGTTACAACACCTTGGGATTTGATGATGAATTCCTGAGATTCTCATTTCACAGAAATCTTCTGCCCCCCTACACCCACCAATACCGCAACGGCTGTCGTCGTATGGATCTATATCCGATAGCCATTATTTACTGGCTTTTCAACAGAAAGGTTTTAAACTGGCCGGAGATCAACGGAAAACCGTCATTAAAATTAGAGCATCTGGGAGCTGCCAACCAAATGGGGTCCGGGCAGGCCCATGAAGCATTAGCCGATGTGACGACAACGGTTGATCTGGCCCGGCAATTCTTCAAAGAAAAAAAGATGTGGCAATATTTGGAAGGTTACTTTGACAAGGAAACCGATGCCCATCGAATGCAGGAGCTGGCGCTGGTTTTTTTGAGTGGTTTCGGAGACCACCG
>JAFDCA010000476.1 GCA_019313025.1 Deltaproteobacteria bacterium | reverse complement strand
TCACCAGATGCCTCAAAATTGATAAACCATAATCTTTTAACGGGTTTATTGTCGTTTTCGGCTGATATATCGGAAGTCGACGTAAATGTTCCTTCAGCCACCATTTTTGTCATGTTTTCAAGAAGGATGACCGGAGCCCTTCGATTCATTTCTATATTTTTGATCACTTCTGTTTTCTGTCCTAATTTTTCGAGCTCCTTTTTGATTTGATCAACCTGTTTCGCTTGCGTTTCAGCCTGGGTCAGCATTAGTTTTGTGTTATTTATTTTTGTATTGAGATCATCGATTCTGTTCCCCAGCCATATACTATAGTAAATCAGGATCAAAAACACAATAAGGAAGACCGCAAGAAATATGTTAATCTGCCTGAGGATACTCTCTTTTTTTCTCGATTCGCGATAAGGGAGCAGATTGATTCGTATCATTTGTCACCCATTTTTCGTGTTGCAAGTCCCATGCAGATCGCGGCTTGTGGCGCGATCTGTTTAAGATAAGCTGAATCAAAACGGTTGCTGTCAATAGTAAAATTTTCGAATGGGTTAATAACTTCAACGTCTGCTGATGTTTCGGCGGCTAGAAGTTCAAGAAATTTTTTAATATTGGCGCCACCACCACTGAGCACAATCCTGTTAATTTGTTCTTCAGGATATGTAGAGTAGAAGAAATCAAGCGCGCGTTTTATTTCAATACACCAATCCGTTACTACGGATATCTCAATTTCTTTCAAATCTTCAGCAGACATAAGATCGGATTCTTTGCCGAGTTTGATCGCTTCTGATTCCTCAATTGTACAACCGACTGTAGACGCGATCTTGTCATTAATTTGTTCGCATCCAAGTGAAACATCACGCATAAATTCAGAAACATTATCTTTTATAATATTTAACGATGTTTTGCTGGCTCCGATATCGATCAGGGCGATATTTTCGTCTTCCGTTGAGTAGTTAAATGTAAAAATGTTTTGAAGAGCAAAAGCGTCTACATCTATTATGCGGGGGTGAAGTTTTGCCATTTTCATGAGATTGATATATTCACTAATCATCTCTTTTTTGGCGGCAACCAGAAGCACGTTCATCTGATTGGGATTGTGTTCGCTTTCTCCTAGTATTTGGAAATCCAAGTTAACTTCACTGATATCGAATGGGATATATTGTTCCGCTTCAAAGTGGATCGTTTCGTGTAATTCATCTTCCGTCATGGTCTGGACGTTGATCTTTTTTACAATTACCGAATATCCTCCAATGGATATGGCGACGTTTTTATCTTTTAGTTTGATGGATTTAAAGAGTTCACGGATATACCCGGATACAGCTTCAGGATCTCTAACAGACCCCTCTTCGATGAGGCCGGGTTCAATGTCGATGGTATTGAAATTTTTAAGGGTGGATCCAGCTTTTGAATCGATAATTTCAGCAAGCTTTAATGTTCGGGATCCGATGTCAAGGCCAACAAGTCTGTTTTTTTTCAAAAAAAACATAATATTTTCTTAATCACCAAAAATCTTTTTTTTGTCAGAAAGGTTAAAACCAAGGGCCAAAATAATTTTTCGTTGTGTTTCAAGTCGACACGGCATTCCTTTTTCTATACGTGCGATGGTAATCGGAGATACACTAGCCTTTCTAGCAAGTTCGGTCTTGCTCATCAGCAAAGATTCCCGTATTTTTTTTAAGCGGTTATCTTTCATTCAAAAACCTTTGAAATAAAAGTATTAAGTGCCGGCCAATATATCTTTTGAATAAAAGAACCAAATACAATATCTAATAGTTTACCTTATATTATTGTCGATCTCAAGAACTTTTATGCATAATTATAGGCAAATTTTAATTAATTACTTCATTTTGTGGTTTGTTAAATTTAAATACTATATATTGTATTATATGTCTAATGATAAAATAATTACAATGAAATAATATCATAAAAATTCATGCTGAAGTACCTTGCGACTGAATGAATGCCAAGGGAAGTTTCTGTTATTACGACTTATGTATACACAAACCGAATTGTTTCTATTAAAAATGATGAATCGCTTAAGTGGGTTTGAAAAAAGCATTATCTTGACTTTAAAGGTCGATTTCCTTATATGATTGAAAAAATACAGTTTAGTCAACCTTATTCGAAACCGGTATTATTTTAATGTTTTTTTGCATTGAGATACCGTTAATCTGAAATATCGGCATCAAACATTTAAAACTTTAACCTTGTCTATGAACCGCTACTTAGCAGAAGAAAAAGTCAAGCCTTTTAGGTTGGTCAAATACTTTACCTTTACAAGCCTGATTGTAATATTTATTGGGACCCTGGTTTTTTCTTTGCTCAACACGCACTGGGCGAAAACCATGCAGAAAGAAAAAAGCGAAGAATACGCCCGCCTTCTAATCGAAAATCTTAACCATCAGGTCTTTTTACAGTTTATCATTCCTGTGGCATTGAAATTCGGCAAGATTCAACTGAGTGACGAAAAACAGTTTGAACGCATGGATAAGGTCGTCAGAAGTACACTTCACAGTTTTAATATCGACATGGTCAATATATATGACATGGACAATACAATTTCATACAGTTTTGACCATACGGTGATCGGCAAAAAAAATTTTGGGGGCAAAGGGTATAAAGATGCACTTTTGGGGAAATCAACGTCAAAACTGATTCAAAACGGAAACTGGCTTAAGATTTTACTCGGATTTCCACAGAACAGCCGATTAATTTCATTTGCTCCTTTGCGTGCTGAGCAGCCGCTTTCCAGGATATCGGGTCCGGTATTGGGGGTTGTGGAAATCGTACAAGACTTAACCGAAGATTATAAAGCGATTTTCAATTTTCAAATACGTGTTATCATCACCGCTTCAGTGGTTATGGGAGCACTCTTTCTGGTTCTTTTGTTTGTGGTTAAAAGGGGTGAAAGCATCATAGAAAGGCGTGCCCAGGAGAGACTTAAGCTTATAGAACAGCTGAATCGTGCAGAACACCTGTCGACATTGGGTGAAATGGTAGCAGGAATATCCCACGAAATTCGTAATCCTTTGGGGATTATAAAGAGTTCATCTGAACTTTTAAAGAAGAAAATGGCTGTCTGCGATCCTTCAAGTTCAATTCCGGATATCATCATTGAAGAATCCGTTCGGTTAAATAACATAATAACGGATTTTTTAAATTTTGCGAAACCCAAAAGCCCATATCTCAAAGCCTGTAAAATCGAAGATGTTCTCGAAAAAAACATCACTTTTCTGGCATCACAGATTGAAAAGGAAGGTTATATTATACAAAAGAATTACGATAATAATCTAAAGGAGATAAACGCTGACGCTGATATGCTTTATCAGGCTTTTCTCAACATTTTAATAAATGCCATGCAGGCGATGCCAGAAGGCGGCACCATTTATGTGAAAGTGAGTGCAGGCGATAACACAGTAACAATCGTCTTTGAAGATGAAGGTGAGGGTATACCCAAGGACATAATGGAAAAGATATGGGATCCCTTTTTTACCACAAAAGCAAAAGGAACCGGACTGGGACTTGGTATCGTGAAAAACATTATCGAATCACATGAAGGAAGCGTAAGAATTGCCAATAAACCGGTTGCCGGAACCAGTGTTGAGGTCATATTGCCTGTTAATTAATTACATCCATAAATTTAGCTTCGGAACAAATTAAGTTTTCAATTCAGGAATCAGCAATTTTTCACAAGGTCAAGTAATTCCGCAAATTGATGCAGAGATTGAGGGAAAGAGCCATT
>JAFDCA010000475.1 GCA_019313025.1 Deltaproteobacteria bacterium | reverse complement strand
TGCAATGACTGCAGATCCTGCAGAGAGATCACCACAGGGAATGCTGCCGATGTATTTGAAATTGACGGTGCTTCAAACAACAGTGTTGATCAAATCAGAGATCTTCGTGAAAATGTTAAATACATGCCATCCCATAGTCTTTATAAAATATATATTATTGACGAAGTTCACATGCTCAGCACCGCCGCCTTTAATGCACTTTTAAAGACATTGGAGGAGCCACCACCCCATATCATGTTTATCTTTGCTACCACAGAACCTCAGAAGATTCCCATAACCATACTTTCAAGGTGCCAGCGACACGATTTCAGGCGTATTGATGTGGAATCGATTTCAAGACATATGAAAAAGATTTGCGTCAAAGAAGATGTCGTTATCGATGTTGAAAGTTTAGGGTTAATCGCACGTGAAGCAAACGGAAGCATGAGAGACGGTCTAAGCCTGCTGGATCAGGTCATGTCCTGCACACAAGGCGCCATTGGTCATGAACAGGTTCTGGATATACTGGGCGTCATCGATCGAGACATTATTTTCAGAATATCAAGCGCTGTCTTTCAGGGAGACATCACGGAAATTCTCGATATTTTGGATAAGATCTATAACGCAGGTCATGATATGAAAAAACTGTACACGGATTTGATTGAACATTTTAGGAATTTACTCCTTGTCAAAATGGGGAAAACAAACCAAAAACTGGTAGATATCCCTGCGTTTGAAATGGATTTGATGCTTGAGCAGACAAAGAACGTCTCAAAAATATTTTTGAATCAGCTTTTTGATTTACTCTTCAAAGAGGAACCGATCATAGAACATTCTTCACGACCAAAGCTTGCAATTGAGATGGTTTTTATCAGGATATTTCAGATAAAACCTGCCTTGCCCATCGATGTTCTTATCGAAAAGCTCGATCAATTTAAAAAATATTTCGATGAATCTCTGGAAGCTTTCTCAGGTAATGCCGATAACTCTTTTCAAACAACCTTAGACCCGGTAACTGAAACGGCTGAATTCTCAGAGGTCTCTGCCCCATTTCATAATGCACCACAAGATAATGATGAAATATTGGAGAATAAATGGAAAAAATTGGTATCAATATTCTTAGATAAACACCCATCTCTTGCAACCAACCTGAAAAATTCCAAAATTAAAAGACTGACTGACAATCAGCTGGAAATTGAAGTCAATGGAAACGATTTTAATATAAATATGGTCATGAAAGAAAAAAATATCGGCGTCATAAAAAAAGAGTGTCACGATTTTTTCGGAAAAGAGATGGATGTAATCATACACACAAAAAAAATAGCAGAAAATAAACATCATCAAAAAAACAGCCGGAAGATCCGTTTAAAACAGGAAGCATTGAGCCACCCCTTGGTTACCGATGCCTTGGAGATTTTCAACGGTAAAATTGTTGATGTTAAGATTTTATAGGAGGTATTTGAATGAAAGGTTTGGGAAAAATGATGAAGCAGGCACAGCAGCTTCAATCTAAGATGCTAAAATTACAGGAAGAAATGGCAGAAAAAACAGTTGAATCAAGCTCTGGCGGCGGAATGGTGAAGGTTGTTGCCAACGGCAGACAACAGATCGTTTCCATTCAAATAGAACAAGAAGTTGTGGACCCGGATGATGTGGAAATGCTTCAGGACTTGATATTGGCAGCTGTAAATGATGCATTAACCAAGGCACAGGATATGGTTTCCGGAGAGATGAACAAGCTTACCGGAGGGATGAATATACCGGGACTCATGTAGCTGGTGCCCATCCATAAATGGACACCAAATTGTTTATTTAAATATTAGCTGCCTATTCACTATCTACTTACTTTCTATTTGCTCTTTACTGTTTACTATTCACTTTTAACTTTTCACTATTTGCTATCATTATGAGTCATTATCCAACATCTGTTTTGAAATTGATCAAAAACCTTTCAAGACTACCTGGGATCGGAGAAAAGACCGCTGAACGGCTTGCGATGCACATACTTCGCGCGCCTCGCAGGGAGGCTGAACAGCTTTCTCAGAGCATTATCGAGATCAAAGAAAAAGTAAGACACTGTTCCATGTGTTTTGCGCTCAGCGATACGTCTATCTGCAACATATGCAGCAATCCGACAAGAACAACATCAATTCTGTGCGTTGTCGAACAACCAGCCGATATGGTGGCAATTGAAAAATCCGGCTCCTTTAATGGACTTTATCATATTCTAGAAGGCGCACTCTCTCCGATGGACGGAATCGGACCAGATAACATTAGAATTAAAGAACTTGTCACAAGGGTTTCCCAAGGAAAGATCAGAGAAGTTGTTCTTGCCACAAGCACAAATATTGAAGGGGAAACCACAGCTGCTTACATTGCGGAACAACTGGAGAATCATGCGATCAAAACCACACGAATTGCATCGGGGGTCCCCATTGGAGGTGATCTGAAATATGTTGACCAGGTTACCCTTAAAAAAGCAATGGAGACTCGGCATGCCATATGAACATTTAAAATCAGAAGATATTTTTAAATGTCAAAAATGCGGCGATTGCTGCAAGGGATATGGGGGGACTTTTATCACCGAAAAAGAAATTGAAACAATAGCCGCTTACATTCATACGGATATTGAGACGTTTGTTGAAAATTGCTGCCAAATTTCAGGGGGAAAAAGAATTCTTGCACAGGCCGATGATATGTACTGCATATTCTGGGACGGACTTTGCACCATCCATTCGGTTAAACCCCGCATGTGTAAAACATGGCCTTTTATTGAAAGCATACTTGTTGATACCAACAACTGGCATATTATGGCTTCGTTATGTCCGGGTATTCGAAGTGATGTACCGAGCAGAATAATTCGACAATGGGTAATTCGGAAACTTTCAAAAAATTTATGATAACTTCCAGTCTTTTGCATCTGAAAGTTGATAAATATTTTTTTCTTCACCGTCAGAGATTATCTTACGAAGAATATTCCTTTCTTCAAGTTCTTTCAGGCCTTCAATTAGTAACGCCTCAGTACCGTTCCAGATGCTGGATAGATTCTTCGTAGAGATTGCCGTGTTATTGTCTGATAGACTACAGCACATCAGATATACTGAAACCGTCTCCACTGATAGGTCCAATTTGAAAATTTCCTGGTTCATAGTCGGGGTCTGGTTCTGGGAATCCATAAAGGCTCCTCTGTTTTAGTATCGATTGTGATTATTGAACAGAGAACATTTGGCTGTCAATTGTAATTTTTGTGTTTTTTATGTTAGCAATATAAGTGCATATCATTAAAAATCAATAAAAAGGATTATATGATCGGCGTATTCGATTCTGGAATCGGCGGGCTTACCGTCGTCAGATCTCTGATGGATAGGCTTTCCGGTTATGACATCGTCTATTTTGGCGATACGGCGCGTACACCATACGGCACCAAGAGCGCTGAAACTGTTACAAACTATTCTCTTGAAAACATTGACTTTCTTTTAAAGCACGATGCAAAAATTGTTGTCATGGCGTGTAATACTGCCTCAAGTGTCGCTTCTCATCGTGTGGCTGAAAGTTTCGATGTACCGATATTCGAAGTCGTAACGCCGGCGACTGAGCAAGCGGTTTGCAGTTCTCGAAAATTGGCCGTAGGGGTTATCGGAACACGTGCGACGATAAAAAGTGGCATTTACGAAAAAAAAATTAAGGCAATGAAACCGGCGGCAAGGGTGTACTCCGTTGCCTGCCCGCTTCTGGTTCCTCTGGTGGAAGAAGGATGGATAAAGAAACCCGAAACCATGATGATCATAAAAAAATATTTGCATCCACTAAGAGTTCGACAGATTGATACGCTTATTCTCGGATGCACCCATTATCCGTTGCTTAAAGATAAGATCCAAAGAAAAATCGGGAAAAAAGTAATCATCATAGACTCTTCGATTGCAGTTGCGGAAAAGGTCAAATCTTTTTTGGACTCACACCCTGAAGTTGACCGTCTGTTGGGAAAGAAAGACGAATTTAGACTTTTTGTTTCAGATATTACCGAGCAATTTGAAAAGACAGCCAGGATCACGCTTAAACGAAAGGTTTTCCTCGAACATATAAAACTGTAAGTGCCTGGAATTTTTTTTATAGCAGTTGCCAAAAATATGTTCCGATCGAATGAATAACGGTCACGATT
>JAFDCA010000474.1 GCA_019313025.1 Deltaproteobacteria bacterium | reverse complement strand
TTCAGAGACTATCTCGGCAAAGCTGTAATTATCGAACATGAAGACTCCGGAAGTGGCACCGGAAGGTTCATATCGTTTTATGCCCACACAAAACCTCTCTCGGAAATTGAAAACGGTGTGATTGTTAAGGAAGGCGATATCATAGCCACTCTTGCCGATACCGACAATTCAAAATCCAATATCATTCCTCATTTACACTTCTCGTTGGGTATCCCAAACAGATCATTTTCTTACGACGGGTTTGTATGGAATACCATTAGAAACCCCGAAATGATAACCTTGCTGGATCCCCTGGGAATTATTGATTGGCCTTATCAGGAGCTTGATGCCAGAAATACCTTTTGCCGAGAGCTTTGATGGCCTTATTTGACTAGAAAAATTTCAGTAGAATTGAATCCGACAAAAAAACAATAACCAGCAGATATCAAAGGACCACACGACATTTTTTGGTCTGGATATTGTAGGTATTGGAATGTGGAAACCGCTCCGGATTAAGCTAAATCTTCATAAGTTTTTCTCATAATTTTTCCAATTTGAATTTGTTGGGGGCAACATTTTTCAGCTTTAGAATAATTTGCCTTAAGAATATTTCCCTTAACATCTTTTGGAAGCATATTAAATAATTTTAACGCTCTATCTCGATCGCCATAGCTATGATTGTACATAGAATAGCGCAATATATCGCTGATCGGAATATCAAGGTCGACCGCCAACTCACAAACATTTGCACAGCCTGTACAGTAGCCGGAAGCAGTTTGATAAGCATACTGTTCCAAGCGTCTTTTGTCTGTTTCAGATAGATTTTTCTTATTCAAGGCTGCGGCAACGTTCGCTTGAAGGATGGTTATATTCGGCATAGCCGAGCAGATGCTTGCAATATTTGGATTTTCCCACACAATCTTTAGATTTGCCTGCTCAGCGGTATAGCCTTTTTTTATAAAATTTTCGGTCATTTTTAGGGCATAATCAGTTTCTGATCCAATCGAAGCATAAAAATTTGCCGAGAAAGAGGCCTGTGTTTTCATCGCTGTCAATCCAATTCCTGCCTTAACACATGCATCAACGGCTCTTCGCATTTCGTCTTTTACCATTAACCTGTAATTATAACTCATCATTATTCCATCGATCCACCCGAATTTTGCTGCCGCAAGCATATTGGCTTCCATATTTTTATGGGAGCTAAAACCAAAAAAACGTATCTTTCCTTTAGCTTTTACTTTTTCAGCCCAAGCCTTGACTTCACTTGTCAATTCATCTTTTACATCACTTACAGAATGAATAAAATACAAATCAATGTATGATGTATTCATTCTTTGAAAGGAGGCATTTAATTTTTCAGATAATTTTTCCGGATCAGAAGTACCTGCCTTAGTTACCAGGAACACTTTCTTTCGGTCATTCGGGAACTTGGTAAAGTATTTTCCGATTGCCTTTTCGTTATTTCCCCATCCATATGAATCAGCCGTATCCCAATAGGTTACGCCCATTTTAAAGGCCTGTCTGAATATTAGTTGATCATGAATACCCAATACACCACCAAGCGAAAGAATTGAGACATTTTCGCCTGTTTTTCCAAATGTTCTCTTTGGAACAATCATTTGTTCAGGCAAATTCGTTGAAGAACTGCCATGTGCTTGTTTCAAAGAGCTTAAGGGCAATAGTACCGACCCTAAACCCGCTCCACCAGCAGTTTTAATAAATTCTCTTCTAGAAAAATTCCCTATTTTCTTTAACATTCTTGCTTTCTCCTCTCGATATAGAAAACTGTTTTCTTAAGATTATATTTTTAAAATACAAACGATAGATCAAGCTATAATTTATTACATGACTCTCACCTATCAAATTTTATGAAAAAAGTACCATTCAAAATGGCGATCTAAATTGACTGAGTAATAGACGATAGATATCTAATATCACATAAATCTAAAGAAATGAGGGTTGTATTTCAGTAGTCGCCATAACTATAGCTTGGTGATATGGTATTACGGTATCTCAGAAATTCCAAGAGCTTGATATTAGTACAAAATTGCAGGCATCTTAGGTCCGCGCAATATCTAAATAGTTAGGAGATACTGCGACATATCAATTAATCAGATAATGGAAAAAATTCTAAAATAAGTTATACATGCAATCGACTTTATCTGGAGATTTGAAGACCGAGAAACGCTTAAAAAGGTTGGAGGGGATGTGATTGTTGACTTTCCCTATGAGATATTGCACGATTTCAGATAATAGCTCGGTACTTTTTATTCAGAAGGCCGATTCCTCTTAGACTCAATTTTTTTCAAAGATCGACATAAATAGAGAAGGAGGACAAGATGCGTTGGAAACAGTTTTTCACTCCTGTTCAGTCCATGAATTCTCAGGAGGCCAAAAAATTTATGTCCGGAAAAACCCAGGATGAATTTACCCTTTTGGATGTTCGTCAACCTGGTGAGTATGAAAAGAATCATATCCCCGGCTCAAAATTGATCCCTATTGGTGAGCTTGATAAGAGATTGGATGAAATTGATCCGAACAAACCGGTGTTAACCTACTGAGCTATCGGCGGACGAAGCCGGGTGGCTTCGCAAATGCTTGCCGGTAAAGGGTTCGATCAGGTCATCAATATGTCCGGTGGTATTAAGTCCTGGGATGATCCCTTGGCTTTCGGATCGGAAGACCAGGGAATGGATCTTCTCACGGGCAACGAATCCGTTGAAGAGACACTTATCATTGCCTATTCTCTTGAGGCTGGTTTGCAAGACTTTTATCTAACTATGATCGATAAAGTGGCAGCTGATGAGGTTAAATCCCTATTTCGAAAACTTTCTGATATCGAAGTTCTTCATCAGAACCGCATATTAGAGGAGTACATTCAGATCACCGGAAAAGAAATTGAC
The DNA here is from genome assembly GCA_019313025.1 of Deltaproteobacteria bacterium. The sequence goes on along the minus strand of JAFDCA010000474.1, from coordinate 149 downwards.
AGGAACACCTTTGAATCGGGACAGGTGGAAAAGGCTGTTGAAGGTGGACTTACAACTGATGAGTATATCAGGTTATTCAAACCGGATTGGAATACTTCGTCGGACATTATCGCTCTTGCCATGTCCATTGAAGCTCAAGCTCTGGATCT
>JAFDCA010000473.1 GCA_019313025.1 Deltaproteobacteria bacterium | reverse complement strand
ATCAGATCCTATCTCAAGAAGAAATTGATGCGCTGTTGTCGGCGATGGATAGCGGTGAGGTCGATCTTGAGGAAGAGACCAAACCGGAAGTGGAAGTTGCTGCCTATAATCTTACATCCCAGAATATAATGTTGCGAGATCAATTTTATGCTCTGGAAGAAGTCTATGATAAGTTTACCACTTTATTAAACACCATTCTTTCAACATCGCTGCAACGATCCATCGAGGCGGTGTTTGTTTCCACCGAAATGGTAAAATATTCTGAATGCATCGGGGCCTTTTCAAGCCCGACAAGTTTCACGATTTTTTCCATGGATCCTCTTGTCGGTTCGGCTATGTTGGCCATCGAACCGACACTAGTGTATTCGCTGATTGATAGCATGTTCGGCGGCGATGGAAAACCCACCGAGCGGGTGCGGGAATTTACCCTCATTGAGCAGCGCATGATGCGAAGATTTTCCCGGGAGGTTTTGTATAGTCTGCAACAGGCCTGGATGATTATAGATCCTATAAACATCTCATTAAAAAAAACCGAGATCAAACCCGAGTTTGTCCACTTGGCTTCACCGAATGATTTAATGGTGGTCATTGTCATTGCCCTTAAAGGAGAAAAATTTTCGGGAAACCTTCACATATGCATTCCCTACCTGATGCTCGAACCCATAAAAGACAAACTTTCATCAAAATATTTACGTGGTAAAGATCAGGAACATACTTGGAGTGAGCAGCTTAAAAAATTATTGCAGAATATGTCGGTGACCCTCATCGCGGAGTTGGGATTCACCACGCGCAGTGTCAGAGATTTGTTAGATCTTCGCATCGATGATGTTTTGCAGCTCAACACAGGCCCGGAAGATTTAATTACACTAACCGCCGGCAATGTTCCAAAATTTCTCGGTTTTCCCGGCATCATCAAAGGAAACCGCGCTGTTGAAATCGCAGCACTGCTTCAAAAAAATGGAGGCGAAAGATAGTTATGGCAGCAACCGATGGCAACACTGAACAGCAGGATTTGCGCGACGCCGGTCTTAAGGAGAGCGATAAAGTATCTCCTGCGGTTGGTGCACAAAAAGATGAAGAAACTTCAGTCGGCAGCAATTCTTCGGCTGCGGATTCGTCCGTGAATATGGAATTTCTGCTGGATATTTCTCTGGATATAACTGTGGAACTGGGTCGGACCAAAATGTTAATCAATGATATGCTAAAGCTTGGGCAGGGTTCCGTGATCGAGCTGTCCAAGCTTGCCGGCGAGAGCCTGGATATCCTGGCAAACCAGAAACCGATTGCCAGAGGAGAAGTTGTGGTCCTCAACGATAAATATGGTGTCCGTCTGACAGAAGTAATCAGCACCATGGAGCGTATCGAGAGGTTAAGATGAATACGGCGCCGAATATAGTATCAACCGCTTTTCAGATGTTGACGGCACTGGGCATCGTATTGGGCGGATTACTTGTTGTTTTTTATTTCATGAAACGATTTTTTAAGAGGGATGTCGCCGGCTCGAAAGAACAGTTGATAAAAGTTATTGCCAATCAGTATATCGGAATAAAAAAAAGCATCTCTCTTGTAGAGATACCCGGATCTATTCTGGTGGTAGGTGTTTCAAATGACAATATCTCTCTGCTGACAAAAATCGAAGATAAAGGCATTTTAGATGTCCTTAGCCGGGAAAGTTCCCGGATTACACCATCTTTTTCGGATCACCTGCAGCGTCTGACTAGCAGATTCAAACACTCTAAGAACAGCGATTAAAAAAAAGTAATCGTGCTTAGTGGCACATTTTTTGAGGACGGAATTTGTTCATCCATAATTTCAGAAAAATCATCGAGCGGTTTTTGCCTGATCAAACAAGAAACTGCTCAAACATCGTGCAGGCGTCTGCCTCAAGTGGGCGCGTAAAGCTCTGGCATCTGGTGACCATGCTCGGTTTAGGGTCGATTCTTCTGGCGCCAAACATCAGTTGGGGCGCTGATCCCCCTATCGCAACCCCTTTCTTTACCATCGGATTGGATAATGCCGAACAATCAATAGCTCCGACCGTTACGTTGCAAATTTTCCTGCTAATGACGGTCCTATCCCTAGCGCCTGCCATATTGATAATGGTTACCTCCTTTACCCGTATCGTTATTGTGCTGTCCCTGCTGCGCAGGGCCTTGGGTACCATGCAAATGCCGCCGAATCAGGTCATGATCGGACTGGCTTTGTTTTTGACATTTTTTATCATGGAACCGGTCTGGCAAAAAATTAACCAAAGTGCTTTGCAGCCCTACCTGGATAAAAAGATCAGTAATCAACAAGCATTACAAAACGTTGCGGCGCCTCTAAGAGACTTCATGTTCAAGCAAACCAGGGAAAAAGACCTAGGATTGTTTGTCAGCATCGCCAAATTGGAAAAACCAAAAAATGTCGCCGATATACCTATTTCCGTCCTGATTCCCTCTTTTATTATTAGTGAAGTAAAAACGGCCTTTCAGATCGGCCTGTTGTTGTATGTGCCATTTTTAATCATTGATATGGTGGTGGCCAGCGTTCTGCTTTCAATGGGTATGATGATGCTACCTCCCATAATGGTTTCACTGCCTTTTAAACTGATGTTGTTCGTACTGGCAGACGGGTGGTTTTTGCTGGTGGGGAGCCTAGTGAAGGGGTTTGTGTGATACCTGCCAAAGGTATTTTAATTATTCGCCATTGGAGATGAGTTGTTTTCTGTCCTTTGAGATACATTTGCGGGTTGCGGACCTTTCATTATTAAAATTAAATGCGAGCATTTATGACACCTGAATTTATAACCGGATTTTTTTTTGAT
>JAFDCA010000472.1 GCA_019313025.1 Deltaproteobacteria bacterium | reverse complement strand
GTGATCACGGCACTGACCTCAAAGGGTGAGACCATTGAGCAGGCGCGAGATTATGGCGTAATCGGTTGTGTGGAGCCTGGAAGTAATGGGAGGTTTTATGGACATAGTGCGGCGATCCTGTTGAACTTGACCTCTGCCCTTGAACTTGCTTTGTTCAACGGGAGACATAGACACACCGGTATGGATAGACTGATAAGTAAAGAGACGGGTGACGCCCAATCCTTCACGACCTTCGAAAAGCTTAAGTCAGCCTTTGAGGCGCAGACACGCTGGCTTATCGAAAAATCAACAGCCCTCAACAATCGCTTAGGGGAAGTACACCAGGACTTTTATCCTACACCGATCCTCTCTGCTTTTTTTGAGGGACCTATGGAAAAAGGAAAAGATCTGATCCAGGGTGGCGCCATCATCAACTCTTCCGGTGCAGCCATCATTGGGATGGCAGATGTTGCTGATTCCTTGAGTGCTATCCAAAAGGTTATCTTTGAAGAAGGAAAAATTTCATTTGCAGTCCTCCTTGATGCACTGGAAAAAAACTTCGAGGGTTATGAAAGTTTACAAAAGCGGCTCGCAAATCCAAACAAAACCCCTAAATACGGCAATGAAGATTCAACGGCTGATGCCAACGTCACCTGGATCGTAGAACTGCTAGATAAGGCCTTTGGAGAGAAGGTGAACTATAGGGGCGGGCGTTATCGGACCGGTTATTGGACGATGACCAATCATGCCGGTTTTGGCAGATTGATGGGAGCCCTGCCCAATGGGCGAAAGGCCCGCGAAAATTTTACCAGCGGCATCACTCCAGTCTCAGGCGTCACGCCCTATCTTACAAAAGCCCTTAACTCCGTTGCGAAACAGCCTGCTCGGTGTCTCGCAAACGGGGTCGCTTTGAATTTGAAGTATACACCTGAATTTGCGGACACGGCCAAGATGCTCAATAATTTTGTCGCTTCCGTGGAGGGTTACTTTGATGATGCGGATGGAGAGCGGGATGGGGGCATGGAAATTCAATTTATCATTAGAGATCACAATACCCTTGTTAACGCGGTGAAAGATCCGGAAACGCATTCCGAACTCTTAGTTCGGGTTTCCGGTTATACGGCCTATTTTAAGGACCTGAATCCACAAATGCAAAAAGAGATCATCGACCGCACAGAATATAACCTTTCCAATGGAACAATGAATCCCTTTGATCCATTTCCATTGCCCAAAAGAAACCCATAAATCCTGCTTGGATCGATGTGACCGGGTGTCAGGTAATAAAGCAGATGATAAGCTTCTCAGAAAAAAAGGAGAAGATCTATGAGCTCTAAATTCAAACTTTCACTGTTACGCCCGATCCCCTATCTGTTTTCCGATATCACAGGAATATTTTTGATTAAACGATGGTCGAAAGATTTGACAGAGCAGATATACGGAAAGGTGACGGATAAGTTTTTAGAACTCCTTCTAAAGGGGATGAACTTGGCTTTTTATTTGTCTAAAGGGTACCGTAAAAATATAAAAGATTTTTCGGCTCGTTACGTTTTCAGAACCTCTGACCATCTTGTTGGTGTTACCACTGATTTTAGAGATGGTGATATGAAGGTCCTTGACGAGGCTGACGATGAATGGAATGCCAGGATAACCTTTAAGAATGCCGCGGCCTTGAGGTCTTTTATATTCTCGAAGGATCAAGACATTCTCAATTCATTATTAAAAAACGAAGTAGAAGTAGACGGCAATCTAAATTATATCTACAAATTCGGTTTCATGGCCAGGGATCTTGCACATAAACTTGGGGTTCAATAAATGTCGCAGATGAACGCGCTTCCGCTTATTACAGACATTAAAAGACACAGTCTCGAAGATGGTCCGGGTATCCGAAGCGTCGTATTCTTTAAAGGTTGCCCGCTGAGATGTGTCTTCTGTCAAAACCCTGAGACCCAGAGCCATGGAGTGGAGCTCGCATTTTTTCCTAAAAAATGTATTGGCTGCGGTAGCTGCGCAGAAGCATGCACTTAGAAAGCCATAAACCTTGACCTGCTTGAACGGATTCACAGAGAAAAATGTAACCTGTGTGGTCGGTGTGTCGATGTTTGTCCTGGAAATGCCTTAACACTGATAGGCGCATACTATCCGTCAAAGACCCTCACCGACATTTTACTACGAGATTTGCCTTTTTACCGCCACTCAGGTGGTGGGGTAACGCTCTCTGGGGGTGAATGCACAATTTATCCAGATTATGTCGAATCTGTGCTTAAATCCTTGAAGTCCAGAGCTGTCCATGTCGTTTTGGAAACCGCAGGCTATTTTAAATACGATACGTTTAAGCAAAAAATACTGCCCTATATCGATCTCATTTACTATGATATCAAGATCGCAGAACCAGTTGCTCACCATCATTATACTGGAAAACCCAACCAAAGAATCATGGAAAATTTTCGCCGTCTCGTCGCTGAGAAAAGAGTTGAAGTTCAGCCTCGCATACCCCTTGTCCCGGGAATCACCGCCACAAGAGAAAATCTATTATCGATCCTTGATTTCCTGTGGGAAGCCGGGGCCGACGATGCTTCCTTGCTTCCATACAATCCCATGGGCATTCAAATGGCTGTAAGCTTGGGCAAGTCGAAAGCCTCTGTTCCCTATGAGTTTATGAAACCCGAGCAGCAAATCGAGATCTATTCAT
>JAFDCA010000471.1 GCA_019313025.1 Deltaproteobacteria bacterium | reverse complement strand
GAAATTGCTGAAGTTAAGACCCGAATAAGGTCCAAAAAACAATTTGACAACCATCGTCAAAGTTGATACCAAACTTGACCGGTTGCCGAAACCCATACCGGCGGGGGCCGTTAGCTCAACTAGGCAGAGCACCTGACTCTTAATCAGTAGGTTATTGGTTCGATTCCAATACGGCCCACCAAATAAAATCAGATACTTATCCCCACTTGAGCTAACCAAAATTTTCCTAAATTCCCTCTCAACTGGCATAAACTGACATAGAAATTTCTTTAGTGTAAATTCCAATCCAAACCATTCACAGCACTCTTCTTTGTATCATCTCCAATATGGGTGTACCGCCCCATTGTCTGGATATTTGTGTGAGTAAGCAGTTCTTTCTTTGTGGCCGAGTGTACCCTTTTTCTGCAAGAAGAGATCCGAAGCTGGCCGAAGTTCATGGAACGTTAATATTATGTAAAATTTTTCATAAATATTGTAAATTATATTTGATACTTTCAAATGCTTCGGTATGAATCAATACTGCCATCCATACCTTTCAATTGATGTAATAATCTAATTTAATTACAGTTTACATTTAAATATACCATAATCATCTGATTTAGCATGGTCTTTGCATTTTTAAATCCTGAGGATATTATTATGACTGACGTAATTAGAGATATTGTTGTTTTAGCACTTTTCTTAACTATGTTTTTGATATCTGAACTTTTAATATGATCTATTGGTCAATTTCTTTAATAGAGTAGATCGGATAAAGAAATTATTAGGCTGCTTCGGTTCCTAAAAAATAATAAGTTTACGACCTACTCTGTTTATTGAATAGAGAAGTTTGGAAGCTTGCACTCAAACAATGAATAATATTATTTATCTGAACAAAATTCTTGACCTGTTAATTTGTGTTATTGAAATTAGTGAATTAACATTATTGTTGTTATTCCCCTTCGCCATAATGTTTTATATTCTTTAACCTCTGGATGGATATCCCCGACCCATTCCCAAGGGTTTTCCTTTCCCCAGGACAAGCTGTAAAACTCTTAATATGGCATATCAAAAGTAAAAAATATTGTTGATTGTTCGGAGATCGTTTTCAACCTTCCCCAAAAAAAGTGCAAAGGCTAACCCACGGTCCATAGCTTGACTGTCCTCGAAAGTGGAAACCCTGGCACTCTGTTTTGTTTGATATAATTTTCATTTTGTTATGCTTTGGTTTTAGTTGAAATATTGATCTCAACTTACCATCAACCTTGGGAGTTTCAAAGTGTTGTTGACTTCACCCAGAAAAATATAATATCTGCATATCAAGCGTTGTCATTAATGGTTGATAGACTGGCCAGATGCCAAGTTTAATTTCGAGCAAACCCCTCACTTTTTGGCAATTCAATGTAGACACCAAAGGCTGTGTTTTTATGTACCTAAACTTTTGAATAAGTGTTTTGTTCATTTCACTCGCCTTTTTCAGGTTTCCCCGCACTACCTTCACATGATACCTAATTTATCTCCTTTAAATTTAATTGTGTATAATAAAAAATAATTCTCATCAAAAATATGAAACAAATTAGACAGGGAGAGTGGTATAAAATTACATATTGCTATGAAAATAAATTCCATATCACATTGTTTTTATTATTATTCTTGACTTGAAACTCTTTATTTGCTTACCTTAAATTCTCAAGAAATCTAAATCAATTATTAGAAAAAGCCAAAATCCAAGAAACCGGGGGATGGAAAGCAACGGGTTTGAATATTCGTGTTGAGCTTCCTTAAAAGTATAGCTCCTGTTGAAATGATAGCCGAACTGCCAAGTGTGACATCATTAAAGTCATGTCAGGTTTAGTTCACCTTTTTTCTTTTCAAGGAGATGATAAGATGAATAAAATATTAATGTTTTTATGTGCTGTCCTTATATTTTTTGGAATTGTAAGCTGCCCTTCGCCTGATAATCCGGCAAACAAAGAAAGCTTTTCAACACAAGTTACTACTGCCGATGGATCTTCAATCGGAGATCAATCTCTTGCAACATCTGAACCCGCTACACTTTTGCTTCTTGGTACTGGACTTGTTGTTCTTGCTATGATCGGACGCAAAAAATTTAAGAAATAGTCTGCTATGATCAAAATATTGCTCGATAATGGCGGTAGGCGTTTAGGCATAGATAGACGTCAATTTTCATATTATGAACATATTCCTGAAAGAAGATCTGGCAAGGAACGGAGAAGCGGACTTGATAGAAGGCTAAAACCACGAACATCAAAACAATAAACAAGATTTTATTTTAAATGAAATGATAGATTTCGATAACGCTGTAGGTGTAGATTTTGAATTTGCAAAAAGTAATTCGAAGACACTGGTTATGGAGACAGTGACGGGTTGGCCAATGGCGTAATCGTGGATCCGGGAGAGATTGCTTCTGTAGGGGATTCTTATTCCAGCCTGTGTTCAAATATTGTGGGATGTTTAATCGCCACAGCAGCCTTTGGTTCGAAATTCGAAAAACATGTTCAACTGCTTCGAAGGTTCAGAGGTCTCTATCTGATGCCCAATAAGATCGGCCGTACCTTTGTTAAAACCTGCTTTAAGTACTCACCAACCATGGCCCGATTTTATCGCAAAACATGATGGCCTGAGAGCTGTGGTCCCCGGGGGTCTTGCTCCATTGATCGCTTGCAGTTGGATGCTGCTGCATTTCGGCGCAGCACCTACACTGCTGCTTGTGGGACTGATGTTTAGCGGAATGTTTTTAATATGTTTTAGAAAAATAAGACCTAACAGATCTTAAAAATAACCTGAAAATCATATAACAAACAAAAAACCCGGGTTGCCTAATGCGGGCAACCCGGTTTTAGGCTTTTGAAAGCCGAATAATTCACATAAAAGGATTTTCAATAAAAACACCTTCAATAACCTGACCGTGATTCAGATCTTCTGTTAGGATTTTTTCTGCGTTTGATTGAGACGCCGTCGCTACCACCAGAGAATCCCAAAAAGACAGGACATGCCTTTCTTCGATTTCCGAGGCAAAAAGGATCGTGTGGGGTTCGATAGTTTCCAAATGCCATGAGAAATAGTTGAGGATGATACCTCTTGCCATGACAGGAGCGATGGGGTTCGGAATCTTTCGAGTAACATTGACATAGAATTCCTGGAGAACCTGAGTACTGATAATACCCGTTTTATCTTCCCATATCCTTTCTATAATGGACATCGCCAGATCATGTTTTGGTCCGGCGTCCACATCGTGAGCGTATATCAAAACATTGGTATCCAAGAAAATCTTATCTTTCATGAAGTTCCTCTCTTGAAACAGTAATCCTACCACCAAAATGAAATCCTTTTTTGAGGTTGGCGAGGGCCTTTCTTTTTGCAAGTTCATATTGTTCGGTGCGCTGGATAAGTTTTTCCAATTCGTCACTTAGCATTTTGCTGACAGAAGTTTCTCTTTGGGCCGCTATGATCTTGCTTTTTCTGATTAAAGATTTGTCGATGCTGAGAGTAATGTTTTGTTTCATGCTATATCCTCCGTGCAAAATCGAGCAACGATTTTATAAAACATCCGCAGGTAAATCTGAGAAAATTTTATTTTTCACGTAAAATATATGTAGCACGAAATTTGCGTGATGTCAACCCATAGATTATACTACATAGAACTTGTTGAAAGATACTAAAAAGGCTCACTTTAAAGAGGGTTTTTTATTGCTTGAGCGGAAAGGGTTGTTGAAATCTGAG
>JAFDCA010000470.1 GCA_019313025.1 Deltaproteobacteria bacterium | reverse complement strand
GTGATCAGCAATTTGTGCATCGTGCCGATTCAACAATGTATGAAGCTAAACTGCGCGAGGGGAATAGCGTGATCATCTCACCGGAGATGAAAGAGTTACCGATCACCGCTATACTACAACACTCTTAAGAATTAATTCTGGTACTCTCCAACAAAGCTATAATACCCATCAGAAAATTATAGCACATAATCCCTACGCTCCATTAAACCATCTCCCAAAGTCTTTGCTCCGTTTTCAGGATTATCCAGCGCACAACCGATAATATAAAAATTCTTTGACTTATCCGGATAAACAGATTAAATTGATCTAACAGTCTGTATTTAGCAGATATTTGGTTTTTTTTGCTTACCGCCGGATTTTTGGAAAGGATCAGTTAAGCTATGACCAACCTACTCAATAAATTCTCCAAAGCGGCTAAGTTAGTATCATCCAGCAAAACTCACATGTGGGAATGTGTCTATGGCGCCTATGTTGATCATTTAGACGATATCAGCACGGACAGTTTACCAGAGGAAATTCAAATATTTTATGATTCCATAAAATTGCGGATCACATCGGTAGAAGCTTTCGGCCATATTGACAATGATGAGGCCAGCTATATTGCCAACGACATAATGTATATAGCAGACGTGATTAGTTCAGGCTTGAGAAAGCCTTAAGAGATAAAAAGTAGCGATTCTTTGAAATTTGTAACCCGCTCAATTGACATTTTTTTTTGACACCCTCAGCAATATTTCGTAGTCTTAACATAGGTTGATATCCCGAGGCTACATGCCACCCAATCGCTTATAACACATTCAAACCACTTATCGGAAAAAAATTGACAAACACAATAGCCGGCCAACCACAGTTGATGAATTTGTCGATGAATTGATTTCAGAGTTACACCTCGAACCACACGGATATCCACAGATGGAATCAAGTGCGGGGCTCTTTACCTCATCGGCTGATTTGTTCAACTTTGAATTCTGTTTGATTATAGTGAAATAACTTCGTGGAGAAAATCATGTTTGACAAGCCAAAGATTCTCATAATCGACGACGAGCCTCGTATGTGTCAAAGTCTTAAGGAATTATTATCCAGCCAAAATTATGAATTGAATACCGCCAATAGTGCCAAAGAAGCTATAGAATTTTTGAACAATAATAGCTTTGACTTGATTCTTTTGGACTTATGTTTACCTGACCTGAACGGTTATCATGTCATGGACCATATAAGCCAGCAAGGCCTTGAGGCTTTGGTGATCGTGCTAACTGGGTGCGCTTCGGAAGAATCAGCCATTGAAGCCCTGAGAAGAGGAGCCTACGACTATCTCAAAAAACCCTTTGAGCCTGAAAAACTGCTAATCACAGTCAAAAACGCTCTTAATCAAAAAAAGATAAAAAAGGATGAAGAACTTGCGAAAGAGGCACTGCGGCAGAGCGAGGAGAGGTACCGTTGCTATATTAACGTAGCAAACGACGGTATCGCTGTTGTACATAACGGCAAATTATCGTTCGTCAATTCTCGTTTAGCAGAAATGATTGGGTACACCACCAATGAAATTGAAGGAAAAGATTTTTTAAGGTTTATTCCCAAAGATATTATACCTCAGATTGAGGATATCTACAAAAGGCGTATGGCGGGCGAAGATTCGCCGTCAGTATTCGAGTCGAAAATCCTCCATAGAGATGGAAGAGCTATTGATGTTGAATACAACATAAGTCAGGTTCATATAGGAGATGAGCAGTCGACTCTAAATATTATAAGGGATATTAGCAACCGCAAAAAAATGCAAGCAGAAGTTCTTAAAGCTAAAAAGCTTTCATCCCTTGGCACCCTTGCCGGCGGTATTGCCCATGATTTTAACAATCTTTTATACGTAATTGTGGGCAATATTGATTTGGCAAAAAACAAAATCAAACATGATTTCGGAATTTTGAAAAATTTACAAGAGGTTGAAAAAGCATCCCTGCGGGCAAGTGAATTGGCTGCCCGGCTGATTACATTTTCCAAAGGCGGAAATCCGATTAAGAAAGTGGCTTCTATTGGGGAGTTGGTAAAGAATGCGATCAGCGACTCTGGAAACGGTTCAAGTATTAATTGCGAATTTTCCATCCCGGATGATCTTTTCCCAGTAGAAATTGATGCACTACAAATTAAACAGGTCATTCGCAATATTGTCATCAATGCCACAGAAGCCATGAACGGAAAAGGGACAATCAAAGTCTCTTGCGAAAATACGGCTGTAGACGAAAAAGAGCTTCTGACGCTTAAGGCCGGCAAATATGTCCTACTATCCATAAAAGATCAAGGTACCGGCATAGCCCCAAAGAATCTTGCCAAGATTTTCGATCCTTATTTTTCCACTAAAGATATGGGTGCTGATAAAGGACAAGGGCTTGGACTTTCAGCCTGCCATTCCATAATTAAGAAACATGATGGATTCATAACTGCTGAATCTGAATTAGGGGTGGGAACCACCCTGATGATCTATTTTCCAGCATATGAAAAAGAAATGGAAAAGTTGGAGCCGATACAAAAAATCGTACCAGAGAAATCGATGAGTGGCATAGGAAGAATTCTTGCAATGGATGACGAAAAGATGATCCGGGATCTTACCGAACAGATGCTAAGTCAATTCGGTTATGATGCCGTACTTGCCCAGGATGGTAGCGAGGCGATTGAGCTGTATAGAAGCGCTATGGAGTCCGGAAAACCCTTCGATGCGGTTATCTTGGACTTAACTGTAAAAAATGGAATGGGAGGTAAATCCGCTGCCCAAAAGCTGCTGGAAATAAACCCTCATGTCAAATCCATTGTATCAAGCGCATTTTTCAATGATCCGGTAATGACTGATTATAGAAAATATGGCTTCACAGCCGCCCTGCCCAAGCCTTATATGAAGAAAGATCTGAGTGACACACTATCTAAGGTTTTAATGGGGAAAAGTGCTGATTGCTAGAACCTCAAGAAACATTGTCGATTTAGAGAGAAACGACAAAATCAAACTATAAATTTTAAAAAATACGTTTTCTATCTGCAATTAAATAAGCAGCTTAAACAACGTGATGCTCAAATGATAGCTCCAGTAATCATCTTAGGTACGACCTTTTCAGTTATTTT
>JAFDCA010000469.1 GCA_019313025.1 Deltaproteobacteria bacterium | reverse complement strand
TGCTGATCCCCATGACCGAATTCTCCATGGGTCTCACCGGCGACATTAACGACATCATGAACGCCCACAACCTGGCCATGGTGGCCCTGACCTCCAGGATGCAGCATGAGCGGAACTACAACGATGAACAGCTTGCGCGTCTTACCCGTATGCCCAGGCTGGACATCGATCCCACCCGGGTAGAGATGGGCTGGATCATGGACTACTGCGCCCAGTCTTTGCGAAATATCATCATCGGTCTTGGCGGCCGCTATGACGGCTTCACCATGCAGTCCAAATTCGGAATTGCGGTCAGTTCCGAGCTCATGGCGATTCTTTCCATTGTCTATGATCTGAAAGACCTGCGTGAAAAACTGAACAACATCACCGTGGCCTTTGACAAATCCGGTAAACCAGTGACCACCGGCGATCTGGAAGTCGGCAATGCCATGACCGCCTGGATGCGCAACACCATCAACCCGACTTTGATGTGTACGGCTGAATACCAGCCCTGTATGGTGCATGCCGGACCGTTTGCCAACATCGCCGTGGGACAGTCATCCATCATCGGCGACCGGGTCGGCCTGAAGATTTTTGACTACAATGTAACCGAATCCGGTTTCGGTGCCGACATCGGCTTTGAAAAATTCTGGAACGTCAAATGCCGCTACAGCGGGCTGAAACCCCACGTTTCCGTACTCACCAGCACCATCCGGGCCCTGAAGATGCACGGCGGTGGCCCCAAGGTCGTGGCCGGATTGCCGCTGCCTGCTGAGTATAAGAAAGAAGGTCTTAACTTTCTGGAAAAAGGTGTAGAAAATATGGTCCACCATATCAACACCATCCGGATGGCCGGTATTAACCCGGTGGTCTGCATTAACCGCTTCCATACCGATACAGACGCCGAGGTAGCTATGGTGCGCAAGGCGGCGGAGGAAGCCGGAGCCCGCTGTGCAGAATCCACCCACTGGGCCGACGGCGGCGACGGTGCCCTGGAATTTGCCGATGCGGTCATCGAAGCCTGTGACGATCCAGGCGATTTCAAATTCCTGTATCCTCTGGAAACCAAGCTGCGTGACCGGGTAGAGCTCATAGCCAAGAACGTCTACGGCGCCGACGGTGTGGCCTGGACACCTGCAGCTGAAGCCAAGGCCAAAATGCTGGAAGGTGATTCCAAGTACGATGATTACACCACCATGATGGTCAAAACCCATCTTTCCCTCACCCACGACCCGTCAGTCAAGGGTGTACCCAAGGGATGGACCCTGCCCATTCAGGATGTGCTGATCTTCTCCGGTGCCAAGTTCCTCTGTCCCTGCTGTGGTGCCATCAGTCTGATGCCTGGAACCAGTTCCGACCCGGCCTACCGCCGAGTCGATGTGGATGTAGAAACCGGCAAAGTAACGGGACTGTTCTAAACTTAATACGTTACATATGAACCATTTGTGTTAATGGGGTGCGGAGTTATTCCGCACCCCATTTTTTTAGTGATAGCAATTTTCAAAATAGCGTTCCTTTTCCGCCACCGAATAATTTCGTTTAGGTCGGCAAGAACTCACAAATAAAAGCGCGTAAAAGAGAACATGGCGATGGCTTTTTAGAATATATTATAACATATTGATTTTATAATATAATTTGAAAATTTTTGAGGATGTTCTCTTTAACGCGCTCTAATTTGATCAGACAGCTTCCCGACCTAAAGGAAATCATCCGGCAGTTTATAGCAAATTGCCACAGGAAACGATTCAATTGAAATATATTTATGGATAGACACTGGTTAAATATTCGGTCTATCTTCGCAGACTCTCATAAAGCGCGATTCCGACGGTTGTGGATAGGTTCAAACACCGAATGTCTGATGAAATAGGGATGTGGTAGGTGGCTTGTTTATACATGGATATGATCCCTTCCGGAAGTCCTTTGGTTTCTGATCCGAAAACAAGAAAAAGCCTGTCCCGAGACGGCAAAGACCAAAAAGGAATCGACCCGTTTTTCGTGAACACGGCAACTTCTTCTTTTCCCGGTGCCATCTCATGCTGAAAACGCATAAAGTCGTCCCAGACTGAAAGTTTGACCTTGTGCCAATAATCGAGACCTGCTCTTTTGAGTTCACGATTTTCAAGAGAGAAACCCAGGGGTTTTATCAGGTGAAGAAATGCATCGGCACCTAAACAAGTTCGACCGATGTTTCCGGTATTCCAGGGCACTTGCGGTTCCACTAAAACAACGTGACGTTCAATCCTATTGATAGGAATATTTTGAATATGATGGTTCATTTAGCAGCAGGTGTACCACAGTAAGGACAGTATTCAAACGTTTTCTCTAATTTTTCCCCACACTGGTGACACGTCGTCTCCTTGATATCCGGCCATGTCCTGTTATATTCTTCTTTGAATTCATGCACCGTTCTTTCGCATCTTTCACACATGATAAACGGTTCTCCTTTTTTGACTCTTATAATCGGAATGAAAAATAGATTAAAATAATGGTCCACCCGTTTGTAGTAGGATTGGTGAAGACCGCATATCGGACATTGTCTGGGAGTATTGTCAAGCACTTTTATTTTCGGCGTAACACCGGCAATCAAAAACATCTGTCCCTCTTATTACTAAAAACCCTGACATAGAGAACCAGGACTTGATTATCTCTATAAGGGATTTGCTTTTTTGGGAAGTTCATTGAAGAAAATAGGAATTAGAAATCAGTAATCTCAAGTGGTTTCCCTTATCCCTGGTCGCCTCTTCGTAAGAGTCCGGAATCCTTCGGACTGGCGCCGCTGAAGGCGGGTAAACCTCTTTGCTTCTTTGCTCTTTCCTGTTTATTTATACCACACTCACTGGGTGATGCATATAGTATACGTTGTGAAATATATCAACTGTGCGAAATTTTTTTTAAATGGATGATAAACAGGTGATTGATACATGAGGAAGGAAAAAAATTAGTCTCTGCCGGCATATTACTTTATTTTGGTGAAATCGCGCTCGATTTCACTGCCAAAGGGTTTAGCCTGAAAGGTAAAGACCTCTCTTAACCGGCAGAGACTGAACACCACCGGACGGGTGGTGGGGAATGTAAGGTGAAACGACTTGTATGGAATCTATTTTGATCGCAGGAAGTCAGTTTTCATCCTTGCCAAATACCGGATATATTTCCAGACAAAAGGCGCGCCATTTGCAATCCACCTGATCGCAGTCCATCATTCCCATCTGAAAACAGTCTATATTACCTTCGGCTCGCTGAATGCTTCGAATTAGGGTTGCAATATCGAGATAACTCTTTCCAGAATGTTTCCCCATACGCTTGGATACAGCCATTGATATCTTTCTATTCCCCTCTGGGCGACCATCGCCACTTAAAGTATCTTTATCGTTTTTTATCAGCATACATCAGGTAAGTGTTGTGCCTTGCAATTTCTTTGTGCAGTGGAAAATCATGGATTCCTCAAAAAGAGCCCAATGAAAGCCTGAGCGGAACGTTATAACTATATTCCTCGGTATAGTCTATACTACTTCCATCATTACGTTTTACAGCAGTCAACTCCATATCCTGTATGGCTTGCAGCAACTTGCACTCTTTGACGCACTTCTCCTTCGGCAGATTCCTCTTGGAGCAGTTTTTACATGGAG
>JAFDCA010000468.1 GCA_019313025.1 Deltaproteobacteria bacterium | reverse complement strand
GTTGGGTGTTGGCCGGGCTGACCCTACGACCCATCAATCGCATCCGGCAAACAGCCCAAGCCATCGGGCTAGACCGGGATTTTGACCGCCGGGTGGATTATACCGGTCCTAAAGACGAGGTCGGCCAACTGGCAATAGCCTTCAACCGGATGGCCGACAGTCTTCAAAAGATAGAACGACTTCGAAAGACCATGATGATTGACGTGGCACATGAGCTCCGGACGCCGTTGAGCAATATTCAGGGATATCTTGAAGCGCTAATTGACAGTGTCGTACCCACATCCAGGGAAACCTTTGAACTTCTCCATGGTGAAACCCTTCGACTGACGCATCTGGTGGAGGATATTCTGCGTTTGGCCAAAGCAGATGCAGCAAGGGAGACTCTCGATCTTATGGAGATTCGAATGGGAGATGTGATTGAACGCGTACTCGATGTCTTCCGAACTCAATTTGAAACCAAGCATATCGAGGTGGATTCAACGGGGATTGACGGGACAGTTCGTGTCTATGCCGATCCTGAAAAACTGACGCAGGTGGTGCGTAACCTGATGCAAAACGCCTATCAGTACACCATTTCCGGTGGGACGGTCAAAATATTTACGCAATCGATGAATCAGGATATTCACGTCGTTTTCGCCAATACCGGTGTTGAAGTTGACGAACAAGACCTTTCCTTTATCTTCGAACGTTTTTATAGGGGTGAAAAATCAAGGTCAAGGGAGCATGGCGGTGCGGGTATCGGTCTGGCCATTGTCAAAGAATTGATCGAGGCGCATAATGGAAAGGTCGGTGCTCAGATACACAACAATGAAACCCGTGTTTGGTTCTCCCTCCCGATACACCCTCTTGACCTGAATATTTCATGACAAAAATTATTCCGCAAGTCCGCGATAAGTGCCGGCAGCTTTTAATGCTTTTACCATATCTTTAATGGTAACTTTTTTCGGATCGTAGAAAACGGTGTTGATCTCCTTAAAGTTTTTAAAACCGATGGTTACATGACTTACGCCGTTCAGGCCTTCCAGGGCTGATTTGCCTACATCATATCAGTGAACGTAGAAGGTCGCTTTGGACTGCGAATCTGCTTTTGGATTCGACAAAGCCAGATTTGTCACTCCGAAGATAAACATCGTCAACAATATCATAAAACCATATAAGAAACGCTTAGACAATAGAATCACGATACATCTCCTATTCAGTTAGAACATCATGTCTAGAGTATTTTTTGGATAGTTGCCTATTTAAATAATTTACGATACTCGTCGTAGCCTTCCTTTTCCAGATCTTCAAGCGGAATAAAACGCAACGCCGCACTGTTGATACAATAGCGCAGACCGGTGGGCGCCGGACCATCGTCAAACACATGGCCCAAGTGGCTGTCACCATGGCGGCTACGAACTTCAGTGCGCACCATCCAGAGAGTCCGGTCCGCCTTTTCAACGATATTTTCAGATTCAAGGGGTCGGGTAAAGCTTGGCCAGCCCGTACCCGAGTCAAATTTATCTAAAGAACTGAAAAGCGGTTCGCCACTGACAATATCTGTGTAGATGCCCGCGTTGTGAGTGTCCCAGTATTCGATTTGAAAGGGGGGTTCGGTGCCGTTTTGGCGCGTGACCTTGTATTGCATGGGGGTCAGGCGCTGGCGCAGTTCATTGTCGTTAGAAAGGTTGTACGTTCGTTTATCACCCAATTGTTCTTTAAAGGTCGTCGAGGACATATCGCTTTTTTCCATGGTGGGCTTCGTTCCATTTTCCATGGCCCTAACGGATACATTGTTCGAGCCGGACTTCATGGCCTCCTTTTGAGCACCGGTGTTCAGGTTTGACCAGGTTTTTTTCAGAAACTGGTCGCGGCCGGAACCGTGTCTGTACCAATTATACCGAATCGGATTCTTTTTATAATAGTCCTGATGGTAATCCTATGCCGTATAGAATTCTCCTAAGGGGAGAATATCCGTTGCGATGGGCTTGCTGAACCGTCCCGAAGCAGACAGGCGCTGTTTTGACTGTTCTGCCAGTCGTTTTTCCTTTTTGTTTGCATAGAAGACAGCGCTTCGGTATTGGGCTCCCCGATCTACGAACTGCCCTTCGGGATCTGTAGGATCTACGTGTTGCCAGAAATGCTCCAATAGTTGTTCATAGCTGACCTTGGAGGGGTCATAGATGACCTTCACGACTTCCAGATGGCCGGTTCCTCCGGCGGAAACCTGTTTATAAGTGGGATTTTTTACGTGGCCGCCGGTGTATCCGGAAATGACCTCGATGACGCCGTCAACTTTTTCAAAATCGGATTCCGTGCACCAGAAACAACCACCGGCAAAAACGGCGGATCCGTTTTTCTCTGTGTTATTTTTCATCTGCTTCTCCACTTTATCCATGCTATTAACCTGCTGATAGCTGAAAAATATTAATATTAAAAGAATAATTCCAATATGTAATGATCTCATGTTTCACCTCCACTGCTTCAAACTCATTCAAATATAATACTGGTTTAGACAAACGTCCAGAGACCCAATATTTAATGGCGGTCGGTTTCTTCGCTGGAAACAACATAAGCATTTTTGGTGAAGGTTGATTAAAGAAAGTGTAAAGATTGTTTAAAGATTCGAATGTGTGTTTTAAAATACGCTTTTGAAACCATCGATAATTTGTTTTGGTTTATTCTTGATTCCCTGATATAAAAATATGGTGTGAAAATTAAGTCATTAAAAAAGGAGAAACCCATGGCATTAATGAACCCCGAACAGTTTGAAGAGAGTTTGAAGAAAATGAAACCCAGAGTTTACATGAACGGAAAGCGAATACACAGTGTCCTTGAAAACCCCAACACTCGAACGGTTGTGGAATCCAACAAGGCCAGTTATGCCTGGGCTCTGGATCCGGAATTTAAGGATGTCATGTCCTGCCATTCAACGCTGATTGACGGTATGGTCAATCGTTATACCCATGTGAGTGCCAGTGTAGAAGATCTCGTAAAAAAAGCCGAAGCAGGCACATTTACCGCGGAAAGGCTGGGAACTTGTATCTATCGTTGTGTGGGCTATGATGCGTTCCATGCCCTGGCGGCAACGACTTGGGAGATGGATCAGGATCTGGGTACGGAGTATCATCCCCGTTTTATGGCGTTTCTCAAAATGGTTCAGGAAAAAGACCTCTCCGTTGCCGGCGCCTTGACTGAACCCAGGGGCAGGCGGGACAAAAAAACTCTGGATTGGGCGGATCCTTATCTTTCCCTGAAAGTGGTGGAAAAAAACAATAAGGGCATCGTCGTTCGAGGTGCCAAAATCAACATCAGCGGTGCTTTTGCAAGCCATGAACTGGTTGTGATGCCCCAATCATCCCGCAGAAAAGGAGAGGAGGACTATGCAGTGGCTTTTGCGACGCCCACAGACGCGAAAGGGATGACATTTGTCTGTCAGTTTTCTCCATATTCCGCGGAAAGGGAAATGGCTGATGACCCATATGAGTTGGGCAATCCCGTATTTGGCCAGCGAGAAACTTCCATGGTCATTTTTGATAATGTTTTTGTACCATGGGACCGAGTTTTTCATTGTGGTGAAGTCCAATATTCCGGAAAGATCGTTACGCGATTTGCAAAAACCCACCGTATGACCTGTGGTGGAACATGTAAAGTCGGATTCATGAATCAAATCATCGGAGCTTCCAAGCTCATTCAAGAATACAAAGGGCTCGACAATGTTCAACATATCAACGAACAAATAACAGAAATGGTGGTACTCAGGGAAACCGGCCGTGCATGTGGTTTGGCGGCCGCACGAAAAGGAACCGAAGATCCGCCCGGATCCGGGGTTTATATGCCCGATGAGGTAATGGGTAATGTCGCCAAGCTCAATATATGCAATGCGTTTTGGCGGGCCATGGCTCTGGCAGGAGATATTGGTGGAGGGCTTTTGGTCACCATTCCATCATTAAAAGAGTTAAGGAATCCCGATGTGAAAGATTATGTGGAAGAATTTTACAGCTTTGGTTCGGAGGAACCTACGGAGAATATTCTGAAAGTTCACAAGCTCCTTCAGCACTGGACAGCAGGCCTCCACGGTGTTGGCACCTGGCACGGAGCAGGGCCTGTGATGGCCCAGAAAATCATGCTCCAGAGAGTTGTTGACTTTGAACACGAAAAGCAATTGGTTAAAGAAACCTTAAAGCTCAAATAAAAGAGAGTATGATCAGTTATTCATTCATTTGTTGCTCAAAAAACAGATAAATACAGATGACTGAAATATAGATAGTGCTTGACCGAAAACAAACGTTTTCGATCAAAATTTCGAAATTCGAAACATGAAATACGAAACAATGACAAAAATGAAAATGTTAACAAATCGGCTATTCAAAGTATTCGTTTGGGTCATTTTGTCATTCGATATTCGTATGTTGCATGAACATGACTTTCCGTTCAGTCACTAGATAGGTTATCCCGCCGGCATCACCCAAAATGGAATCTCCGCAGGTCTTCCGGTGGAAATCCAGGTATACCTGGTTTCGAGATCTTTTATCCGAGTTTTCAGATAGTCTGCCCGGGACATCAGTTCGGTATTTTGGGGGTCGAACCGAAGATCCGCTTCGGTATCCCGCAGCTGAATTCGAAGGTCGAGATATTCTCTTTCAAGATGCTGAATACTGTTGCGATGTTGCCAAGCAATTCGAAACAGTATGTATTCTTCCGGAATATTTGGTTTTTTCATGTTTTTTCCTTTAAACGAAATAATAAAACCCGTGATTTCATCTGGGATGATCATATCCTGATTTGCCGCGTTGTCAAGAAATTGTGTGCTAATGAAATATTTAGGATAAAAAAAGCAAATTCCTCAAAGGCTTTACTTTATTGAGTTGGATATTATGTTATAGATAAAAATATCGGAGATAAACGGCGATGGAAAAGAATTCGCATCATCTCATCCGCTGTTTGAACTGCGGAACAAAAAACAGAATCGTTTATAAAAATATTTCAGGTGTTCCAAAATGTGGAAAATGCAAAGCCGAACTGAAAATGGATCAAGCTGAAAGAAACGGCGGTGAATCCTTTTTTTTTCGGTGCGCAACATGCAGGACCCGAAACAGAATTCCCTCTTGGAAGATAAATGCAGAAGCAAAATGTGGAAAATGCGGCACAGTCCTGGACACAAAGGAGCTGTTTACAGCGCACCCCTTGATGATATTGGAAACAAATTTTGATCAACTGGTGCTTGGCTCACCTTTACCGGTTCTCCTTTTTGCCTGGGCACCCTGGTGTCCAACATGCCGTACGGCAATGCCGGTGATCGATGATTTTGCAAAAGATGCCAGAGGAAAAGTCAGAGTCGGAAAAATAAACGTGGATTCGAGTCCGGGTATCTCTTCAAAATTCAATATCTTGAGTGTCCCTCAAATTTTAATATTTGATAACGGCCGTTTGCAAGAAACCATGCCGGGGGCTTTGCAAAAACATGAGATCATGATGAAAATGGCTCGATACATCTAAAAAAAACCATATCAACGAAATGACGATAAAAGATTTAGAGTATTTTTGGGGGAATCACATCAAGGTCCAGATCGATGACAAAGATCTTGACTATGTTAAGGCAAAAGAGATTGCCAAAGACAAGGCAGCGGAATTGGCTCAAGATCCAATGCTTCTGTCATGGTACAGCGGGAAGACAGGAGACTATTTTCCGAAGCTCGAGTGCGGTTCCTGGGATAAACCGGTGTGGATGATATTTGCGGAATCCAGAGGGGCAGATATTGCCGTCAATATTAATGATGGTGAATATATTTTTCTTTACCTTTCACTGTAACTCTTTTTTCTCTGTTATTAAAAACCAGGTATTCCGGGTCAGGAACTTTTGTGTTAATGAAGAATGACTTTGTAACAGCACTTTCCAATCCGGCAAGACCCGTCCCGGGAGGCGGTTCGGCCGCTGCGCATGCGGGTTGTGTCGGTCTGTCGCTTTTAAAAAAAATTGTCGGTATCGAGATGAATCGCCGTCAAGACGTTTCCGAACTTCTTTCATGGAGGGACCTGATGGATCAGGTGTCCACCCTGGATGAAAGCCTGACCCGGCTGCGTGATGAGGACGGAAAAAGCTATATGCGCCTTGCAGAAGTAATAGCCGAAGGCAACAGCGAAACAGAAATTGCATCAGCCCTTAGGCACGCGATTGACTGTCCGCTGGGGATTATGAAACAAGCCTGCCGGGCATTCAATTGCGTATCGCAGACGGCCAAGCATTGCAAAAGACATCTTCTTTCGGACCTGCAGGTTGTGTGTGAGCTTCTGGTATCTGCTATACGCGGCGCGTATCACATTTCTCGGTCGAATTTAACCCTTATAGCGGATCAGACATTAAAGGATGATTATCAGAAAAAGATTGAAGGATCTTACGAACGGTGTTGTGAGGCCCTAAAGTTGGCAGAATCTTCGATTTTGCTTAGAATCAGCAAAACTTGATTCTCTCTTTCTGAAATAACCTCAAGTTTTGAGCTGAATTCCAGTCAAATACCACCATCCAATTTAGAAACTTTAGACGGACAGTATCGCCATGATAGAGATTATCGATCTTACGAAAGATCTGGTTCAATTCAAAACCATGCATTCAAGGCCAGATGAAATCCACCGGTGCATCGAATTTATTGAACAATATTTAAACACTTGGGATATCACATACAGATGTCTTGATTATGGTAATAAACCCGCTATTCTGGTTCTTCCTCAACGTGGTATTGCCCCGATACTTTTGATGAGTCATATCGACGTCGTGGACGCTCCCGATAATCTCTTCAGACCTTTTATACAGGATGGAAACCTCTACGGACGGGGATGTTATGATGACAAATATGCGGTGGCACTGTCGGTGGTTCTTTTAAAAAACAATCTAAAGCGGCTTCGAAAGCAGGGTAGGGATCAAAAGGAATTACCCTTGGGTATTCTGATTACCAGCGACGAGGAAATCGGAGGTTTCAATGGTGCTAGAAAGACCCTCGCTAACATTCAAACGGATTTTTGTATTGTGCTTGACGGCGGCAATATCGAGAAAATTGTCGTGAAAGAAAAAGGTGTTGTCAGGGTTAAACTTATGTGTCGAGTTAAAGTGAATTCAGACAGAAAACCGTGGCAGGGTGAAAACGCTGCAGAAAAATTGATGGATGACATGAATACGTGGGAAACGTATTTCGTAAAATCTGCCCCCGAAAGCCCGCACAGGGGAGTTGTTCATAACCATATTCGTCTGGAAAACGGACCTCATGGCGTTCCGGAATTTGCCGAGACGTGTTTAGATATTCGGTATACGGAATTCGACGATCTTGAAAGGATGTTCGACGCCATGAAAAAAGAATTGCACAGTGATTTTGTTGTGGAGGACGTGGAACCTTTCTTTTCAGGCGGTGAATCAGAACACTTGCAATTACTGCTGGAAATTTCGAAAAAGACCCGCATCGGATTTGAAGACGGTGCCAATGATTCACGTTTTCTATCACAGTATGGGATAAAAGGAATTGTCTGGGGCGCTGATGGCAACCGCAGCCAGCATACACCGAACGAACATGTCAACATAGAAAGTGTTTATGAACTTTATGGTCTTCTCGATACGTTTATAAGACGGTGTGAATCGCTTAAAAGGATCTGATAAAAACGAATCGATAGGGATGCAGGGAGTTTGATATGGCGGAAAAAAAGAACCTAAAAATGATTTCCTGGAATGTTAACGGCATTCGAGCTGTCATCAAAAAGGATTTTTTCAAATCATTCAAACTGATGGATGCCGATATATTTGCCATTCAGGAAACAAAGATACAGGATGCACAACTTACGGATGAAATGAAAAATGTTTCAGGGTATGGAGCATTCTGGTCCCATGCAATTGTAAAAAAGGGATACAGTGGTGTGTGCACCTATGCCCGGATAACGCCCCATCGCATTAAGTACAGCATCGGTATGCCGGAATTTGACAGTGAAGGTCGTATTATGGAAATGGATTTTGATGATTTCATCTTTTTTAACGTGTATTTTCCCAATGGTCAAATGAGTGAAGAACGACTGAAATACAAGCTTGATTTTTATGAAAGTTTTTTTGATTACGCCGATGCCCTTAAGAATCAGGGCCGAAGCCTTATCATCGCCGGAGATTACAACACTGCCCATAATGAAATCGATTTGAAAAACCCGGAAGCCAATGAAAAGACATCCGGTTTTTTGCGGATCGAGAGGGATTGGCTCGATCGAATTATTGAAAACGGCTATGTGGACACCTTCAGATATTTCTATCCGGATACCGTAAAATATTCGTGGTGGACCTATCGATTCAAGGCTAGGGAACGCAACATCGGGTGGCGGATCGATTATTTTTTCGTTACCAAAGATATTATCCATAA
This sequence comes from Deltaproteobacteria bacterium, assembly GCA_019313025.1. Next base: position 315 of record JAFDCA010000468.1, on the reverse strand, counting down.
GGGATGGATTAAAGAAGCGTTTATCGACAATGATATTTTTGGCTCGGACCACTGTCCCATTGGCCTGATTTTGGAAATTTGAACCGAACATATTGAAGATTGAGATTTAAATGAATTGTAAAAGAAACATATATTCTCAAGAAGAAAAAAATGCCTCTCTTGTGGTGCAGTAAGAATCATCTCCGACTTCTGAATCCAAAAGGAAAAGAAAGGGGAGGGGTCGGGAAGTTTTTATTATAAACACTGGGGAAATCTAATGGAGCCCATCTACGTTGCCGCCATTATCAGCTTTGTTATTGGCATGTTTGGTTATAT
>JAFDCA010000467.1 GCA_019313025.1 Deltaproteobacteria bacterium | reverse complement strand
CCGCCTCTGGCTTCGTGTGTCAAAAAATAATTCAATCCAGCCATCACAGGTTTTTTATCTTCGGCGATTTTTTTGTTTCCGAAAAATTTAAATTGAGCATCCAAATAATCAGCCAGAGAACCTGGTGTGAAAGGGGCATTGGCCCATGGGGCCCGTTTAATTCCGGTGGCGCCGACTTCCGTGGCGGTTGCTGCGGACACGATGCAGGCGCCGATGGCAACCCCGTGATCGGAGTTTTTCGCCACCCAGACGGGGGGCATGGTATCACTATCTCGGCCGCTGTAGGTAACCACCCTTGTTTCAACACCTTTTGGATCCTCGGCTATTTCCGAATAATTTGCCAGAGCGGAAGAGGTTAATGTGCATCTTGAGTTGGGGTGTGACATCGGTATTTCTTTTCCATCTTTATCGGTCATCCCTTTTTCCCAGTGTCCCTGAAAATTCTTTCCTCTAGTTGGAGGATTTTCACCGTTTCCCGTCCAGTGAGGAACACCGTTTTCATCAATGAGGACATTGGACCATATGACTTCTGTTCCCGGTTCTCTGAGAAGTTTCATAAGAAAAGGATCACCTTCCCAGTTGACATCTTCGACAATACCGAAGATGCCGCATTCGGGGTTGATGGAACGGATACTCCCGTCTTCGTCGATCCACATCTGGGCAAGATCGTCGCCCACGAAATGGTTGCCTGCCATGGCGGTTGTCGTTTTCCCGCAGCCGCTGGGTGCGGCGCCGGTTAACCAAGTGATGCGACCTCCTGTTCCGTTGATTCCGGTAATGAACATATGTTCCGACAATTCATTGCCCCTGTTTTCGTATACCGCTTTATCAACGGAAAACCGATGATTTCCTTTTTTCATGAGCAGCGTATTACCCGCATAAGTACAATTAAAACTGTATGTCGTTTGAAAACTTCGATCCATATATACACGTGCATTGGGCAGATCTTCAGGTCTGTTTCGTCCTTCACTGTGGATGTTGGTGTAAAAGTGACCCAATCGATCCACCTCATCATCGAAATCATAGAATGCATTTCTGTAAAGAATTTCGGCACTATGTAATACATATGCCGAACTTGAAATCTCAAGAGCCGGGTTTGATGCCGGTGAACCCACGGGACCCCGAGAATAGAATCCGACAATCATGGTTTTTCCCTGCATAATACCCGTCATCTTTTCCCTGATATCTGTCAGGGCATTTGATCGATCCATTTTATTGGCAAGAGAACTGATAACCTCCCCTTCATTTGCGATGTAAAACGTACGATCGATAATCCGACCTTGTTCCTCTTTGAGATCAAAATGGATGGTGTGGTTTTCCATTGGAAGTTTGGCTTCTTCGCCTTTTTGTAGTGACATTTCCCTGATAAAGTTTTTATCTGACTCGGAACCGGTATTGATAAACACGGCATCGGGTTTACACATGGCGATTGAATTTGCGATTTTAATGATCACTTCCGGGTGGGTAATTTTTTGTATCCTCGATAGATTTGTTTCATCTAATTTGTTTTTAAAAAGTTGCTTGGCTTCTTTAAAAGTTGTAATGCCCCCGATTTCAACGACAATATCTATTCCCTTCTTTTTTTGGAACATTCGGATTCTCCTTATTCTTATCTATAGGTTTGAGTGTCTTGTTAAACTATTAAGCTAATATGAATCAATAATAATATCTTTTAAAGTCCTCTTGGGTACGTGGTGGAGACCTTTGCTGTCCCGCCAATACCGGATACTGTCATCATCACCGACGGTTTCAATCACAACGTCTTCTTTGGGTTTTCCAATTGCGATGACAAGAAGGATTTTAAACCGCTCGTCAATATCGAGAATGCTTCGAAGTTGCTGTCGCCTTATGGATGCGATCATGCAGCCGGCGAGTCCTTTTTCTCTTGCGCCCAAGAGAATACTCTGACTGGCGATACCACAGTCGTATCCAACAAAATCATTGGCTTTTTTGAAATCACTGAGAATAATAATATATCCAGAAGGTCTTTCTCCTTCCTTCGGGCCATTCCAGTCCTTTAGGTACGCTGCCCATCTCAGGCATGAAAAAATTTGAGAATTGTTTTTAGAATCAACGGAAATGATGTATCTCAAGGGTTGAAGATTTGCCGCAGAAGCCGACAATCTTGCAAGGTCAACCAAACCCATTAAGACCTTAAGGTCTAAGACGTGTTCCTGATAAAACCTGCGACAACTTCTATTTTTTTTAATTAAGTCTGCGATCATACGGCGGTTCTCCCTTGCGTGGCAAATTGCCGTAAAAAATTTTTCCGCTCCGCCACATTATATTGATATTTACGGAAATAAGAGTAAGAAACTTTAATAAATACAAATAAAAGATCAATAGCGTTTTTCTTGAAGAGGCATATGTTGACGGATCCAGGTCAAAACTTTATCAAATTCCGACTTGAGTTCGGCAAGTGCTTTCCCTCGGTGGCTGACACGGTTTTTTTCTTCTCTGGTTAATTGTGCAAATGTTTTATTTAAGGGTGTATAAAAAAAAACCGGATCGTAACCGAATCCATTTGAACCGGCAGGTTCTGTGGTGATGAGGCCTTCGCAGCGAGCTTCATAAGTCAGGGCCGGACCTGTTGGAACAGCGATGGAGATGACACATTCAAAGGATGCCTTTCGGTTGGAATTTCCCTTCATATCCTCAAGCAGTTTTAAATATCTTTGTTCATCCGTTGCATTTTCACCGGCATAGCGTGCAGAGTGGATTCCGGGCGCACCGTCTAAAGCTTCCACTATGAGTCCTGAATCATCAGCCAGTGCCGGCAGCCCCAGTATCTTGGCCGCAAAACTTGCTTTTTTGTATGCATTTTCATCAAAAGTCTCTCCATCTTCTTCCAAATGGGGAATTGGACCAAAATCATCAAGATTTTTAATTTCAACTGGAAAGTCTATTAAAAGATCTTTGATCTCTTTTGTTTTTCCTTGATTACGTGTTGCAATAACCAAAATTATCGGGTATTTCATTCAGGCCTCACATTCATGTTAACCTATCACAAATCTGATGAGTGTCCATCCATAAATGGTCTTTTTGCCCAACCCGCCGGAGGCTTGATCTTGAACAAAAATGCTCATTTATGGAGGAACACGAAGTATTTCAATTCTAAAAAAATAAATTTTGGCAAAAGACGTGGACATTTCGGTAAAAATAATACCGCAGATCCCCGACAAAACGTTGCCTTTATCCCAACGAAAGTTTAATAAAATAAGTATTATAAATTATGGTTGGATGTTTGTAAAGTTTTTTCAATTG
>JAFDCA010000466.1 GCA_019313025.1 Deltaproteobacteria bacterium | reverse complement strand
TTGTTACGATAGTACTTTAAAGGATCTTCCACGGATTCACCAACAAGTGAAAATGCAGCAAAATGCATGACCGCAGAAATCTGATGCGATGAAAATAATCGGTTGAGCATTTCTTTGTCACTAAGGTCGCCTTCCACAAATGCGCCCCCGGGCAAAAGGTCGCGATGGCCTGTGGAAAGGTTGTCCAAAGTTATCACATCATGGCTCGCATCAAGCAGGTCTTTGACCATATGAGACCCAATATATCCTGCACCGCCCACAACCAGAACTGTCTCGTTTTTCATTGATTTCGACCCTGTTAATAATATTTCTTACTTAAATTTGTTTTCGATCAATTTGGATTATGTATAATGCGTCTTCATCCAGGTTTGGTATTCTCCGCTTTTGACCCGCTCTACCCATGGTTGATTTTCCAGATACCAATTAATGGTATCACGAATGCCGGTTTCAAGGGAGGCTTCCGGGAACCAGTCCAATTCCCGACTCAATTTACTAAAATCGATGGCATACCTGCGGTCGTGACCGGGTCTGTCTTTGACAAAAGTAATCAAATCTCTTCGGTCCCGGTTATCGGGCAATCTGTTCATCTTGTCCAAAATATCACAAATCATTTCCACGAGCTTAATATTCTCCATCTCGCTGTTGCCGCCAATGTTGTAGGTTTCTCCGTTTCTCCCCTGTTTCATAATTCTCCAGATGGCCGTGCAGTGATCCCTAACATAGAGCCAATCCCTGACATTTCCACCGTCTCCGTAAACCGGTAAAGATTTTCCTTCCAGAGCATTGAGAATTATCAGCGGGACCAGCTTTTCCGGGAACTGGTACGGTCCGTAATTGTTTGAACAGTTGGATATGGTCATCGGCAGTTCGTAGGTCTTATGGTATGCACGCACCAGGTGGTCAGAAGATGCCTTGGAAGCAGAATACGGGCTATTGGGCTTATACGGTGTTGTTTCCGTGAAATACCCTTCCCTGCCCAGACTTCCGTAGACTTCGTCCGTACTGATGTGATGAAAGCGTATCAGGTGATCAAGCCGTGATCTTGCCGACTCCAGCAAGTTAAATGTTCCGACAATGTTCGTCTGTATAAAAGCGTCAGGTGTTACAATAGATCTGTCAACATGAGATTCAGCGGCAAAATGACAGACGCTGTCGATTTGATAATCCGCGAATATTTCCGCCATTCGTGTTCCATCGCAAATATCGGCCTGGATAAAAACATATTGTTCGGGATGATCCCTTTCAATACCAGCCAGATTTTCCAAATTTCCGGCATAAGTCAGATTGTCAATATTTATGATACGGCCGTCATAATCGGATTCATTTAACAGGTACCGGATAAAGTTTGCACCGATAAACCCACACCCACCGGTGACCAACATGTTTTTCATCAACTTACGTGTCCTTTTCAGTTTCTTTTAACAAAACATCACGAAAATTTAAAACAAAATTGTCAACATCAGATTTCCAGTGGGTCATGATATTCATTCCTTTTTCCTTCAGATGCCGGTTTTCGAGAATTGAATTCATGGGCCTTACGGCCAGCGTCGGATATTCTTCGGTTGTGCAGGGAATGACGGTATGAGGAACATCCATTTTTTTTAGAAAATAATCGGCCAATTCATACCATGAACAATATCCTTCTGAAGTTGCATGAAAGGTCCCCTGAAAATCTGTTTCAATAAGCGTTTCAATCTGTAATGCCAGTCGATAGGTCCAAGTCGGTGAACCGAACTGGTCATTCACCACTTTAATTTTGTTATCGGAATTTTTAAGGGATAGTTTTAGCATTGTTTTGAGAAAATTATAACCGCTGATGCCGTACAGCCATGCTGTTCTAAGGGTGACATATCGATCCGTTTCACGTTTTACGGCCTCTTCGCCTTTGAGTTTGGTAATCCCATAATAAGAGATCGGGTTTGGCTCATCCGTTTCCACATAGGGTTCCGGCACTTTTTTTCGACCGTCAAAAACGTAATCGGTTGAAATATGAATCAGACGGGCGCCATATTTGTCCACGCATTTCGCAAGATTTTCGGCACCTGTTACATTCGCCTTCCAGGCCAGCTCTTTTTCGGTTTCACAATCATCGACTCGGGTATATGCGGCACAATTAACTATTATGTTCGGCCCAAATTGTTGGACCAACCATTCTATATCCGGCAGTTTAGCAATATCCACCTCGTCGATATCGACGCCAAACACGTCATGGGCTTCACCAAGAACTCTGGTGCAATCAGCACCAAGCTGTCCTTTATCACCGGTTATCATAATTTTCATATTTCCTCCAATAGACTTTACGTATCAATATTTATCAAAACCTCTCAAAAAAGGAAGGAAAAAATCTCGCTCATTTACGGTGAAATATTTACAAAACAATTTGACTCCATTTTATAGATTGATTTAAGGTAATGATCATGGCGTTTTTGGATAATTATGTGGACCAATATATCAATTACCTAATTTTCGAAAAAGGGCTTTCGGAAAAAACCATCGAATCATACAGCAGTGATTTATCCAAATATCTTGAATTCCTCAAGCAAAATGGGCTCAAAGACATCCAAGAGGCCGATACCCCCATCATATTAAAACACCTGATCGCTTTGCGAAAATCCGGTTTAGGATCAAAATCATGTGCAAGACACCTCATCACGTTGAGGGGGTTCTACAAATTCCTT
>JAFDCA010000465.1 GCA_019313025.1 Deltaproteobacteria bacterium | reverse complement strand
GGCATCGTACCCCCAACTCCAAGTATTTCGGAACAAAAGTGTTGGCAGCAGAAAACAATCGGCAGTCTCCGGCCCTCGGTTCGTCACAGTAATTTTGATTAGAATGTCATGCGGATCCGCTTTGGCATATTCTGCCAAGACGTCGAAATAGCGGTTTTCTTCAAACACACCGACATCGAGCAGTTCATACTCAGAATCAAACACATCACGACGCTTGTTTTCGGCTACCAGATCCGAATAGGGGAATTCGGCCTGGGGGTATTTGTAGAGCATCTTCATGTAACTGTGTGTGGGTGTATTATCGAGATAAAAATAAGATTCTTTAACATCTTCGCCGTGATTGCCTTCATGACCGTTGAGTCCAAACATGCGTTCTTTTAAGATGGGGTCCTTTCCGTTCCATAAAGTCAGAGAAAAGCAAAGATATTGATACCGGTCGGAAATTCCGGCAATGCCGTCTTCTCCCCAGCGATACGCTTTGCTGCGGGCGTGGTCATGGGGTAGAAAGTCCCAGCTATTGCCATCTTCACTGTAATCTTCGCGTACGTTGCCCCAAGATCTCTCGCTAAGATACGGACCCCACTTTTTCCAGTTTTTTTTGCGTGTTCGGTATTCAATAAGCCGTTTATGTTCAGCAGTTGATTTCATCGTCTTTTCCCCTTTGAATGGATCGGGTTGAGAAAACAATTCTTCATTAGCTATGTTTATATGTCATTTGTCGCAGCTTTTATGATTACATTACACAACAACCGAAATATCAAGAGTCTGAATCGTTTTTAATGGTTACATTCTGAAGCGTCGGGGTGTTTTTCTTTGTTAAATTGCACCATGGATAATGCTCTTTAAAAACCCTTCCGCTCGTACATATGTGTTTACAATCAACAGATTCCGAACCATCAGCTATCCGTCCAGATTGAGGTTTAAGACTTTCGATGTAATGTCGTTGCGACGAATACGACTGAATAATTAAATAGGGCAAAATGTTATCATTTGATGACAAGATCATCGCCAAAGGGTTTTTAATCTTTATGAAAAAATGTTATAAAGCACTGAGGTTTATGACAATTAATATGGTTTTAGGAACAATGGTGTAATTAAAGTGATCGGGAGATATACGTCATGAAAAAGTCAATGGATAAAACGCTTGTCTTAGCCGGCGACGTTGGCGGGACAAAAACAAACATGGGACTTTTCTTTAAAGAAAAAAAGCGCATGGTATCAACCGTCAGCGAAACGTTTTCAAGCGCCAACTCACCTGATCTTGAGCACATTATACGACAATTTCTCGAGATCTATCCGGTATCGGTTACCCGTGCATGTTTTGGGGTTGCAGGGCCCGTGATGAACGGCATGTCCAAAACCACCAACCTCCCCTGGAATGTTTCTGAAGATCGGATCAAAAAACAGTTTCAATTTCATCATGTGAAGCTTGTCAATGATTTAACCGCTACTGCAATGGCCATTCCGCTATTGAAGAAAGATGAATTCTTCCCCATGAATCAGGTGGATTCAAAAAAAGACCAGAATCTCGCCCTGATTGCTCCTGGAACGGGTCTGGGTAAAGCCATGCTGGTTCATCAGAATGGTCGATACGTGCCGGTCCCTTCAGAAGGCGGCCATGCTGATTTTGCGCCTAATAACGAACTAGAAATGAAGCTATGGCGATATCTTCATCGGCATTATGGCCATGTGAGTATCGAAAGGGTGGTTTCCGGGTCTGGATTGGTGAATATTTATCATTGGCTCAAAGACTCAGACCGAATCGCTGAACCAGAATGGTTAAGTCAGAAGCTTAAAGAAAATGATCCTGCCAAGGTCATCACTGACGTTGCCCTGGCCGGTAAAGATCCCGGATGTGTTAAAGCGCTGAATATGTTTGTCTCCATCTTTGGCGCCGTTGCAGGCAATTTGGCCTTAACCGGTGTAACTAGTGGCGGGGTTTATCTGGGAGGTGGAATTCCGCCGAAGATTTTATCCAAATTAAAAGAAGGCATCTTTATGAAAGCATTTTCAAACAAGGGGCGCTTTAAGGTCTTCCTTGAACAAATACCCGTCAAGGTCATCCTGAACGATAAAGCAGCCCTCATCGGTGCGGCATATTGCGCAACTCAGCTTAAATGACAATTCAATTTTTCATACTTTAAATTTGAATTTCCCGCTGCTTGCTACAGGGATATGAATTTTAGCCTTTCGCTAAAGGGAGTAGTATAGACTCGTTTTATAGAATCGTTACAAGATATTATGAAGTCGTACATATTACAGGTTTTTGTGTTGAAGGATATTTTCATCTTTTGGATGGCTATCTGAACTCTCATCAGAGTGAAAATCAGGTGGGATCATCATCCCGACCGAATTAAATAGCGAACTGGCAGCTACAGAGCATCGTGAATTTAAAATTGGCTTGGATCGGAACAGAATTATACAATATATAGTGTTGCCGGGATTACAAGAATTTCATTAAAATATCGAAACTGAGTGATAGATAGGTTTTTAGTATCACATGGACTTGGAATTATTAGCTATCTGGACTTTTTGCAAGTTATCACCAGAGCGCGATTTTAAATTTTAATAGAAATTTCTATTATCCTTTCTTTTTATATTGGACAATGCTCTTGATCGTAATTGAGGAATTTAGATGTGTATCTAAAAGCCAATAAAAGAACAGTCCTTCTTTTTACTTTAGGAGTTAAGTTTTTGAAATACGTTTACATCTTTATCAAAGACGAAAAACTTCCAGTCCAACCACAGAGGTTGCCTCCTAATACCGAAATCTGAATATGAGCTTGACAAGTAGTTCCCTAAAAAATATTTTTTAAGTAAAATTATGACTATTGTGCTCAATCCTGATCAAGGCACTCAATAGCGACCAATTATCTCTCATCATTATATTCGGTTTTTCTTCGCCAATTAAAAAAACATTACGGTTTTTCAAAATCTTGGAGTTTAGAATGAATCGATTGAAGTTAAAAACACCCCGCGATTTATGGATTTTCCCTGTAATATTTTTAGTCCTTATGATGCTGGGGTGCGCAACGACAAAGACACTGCCAGTAGATTTATTGGCCTACAAAAACAGGACAATTAGCAGCACCAACGAGGATGTAACGGTTACAGTCGCCGTACCGACTATTTCGGAAGCCCAGGCGC
>JAFDCA010000464.1 GCA_019313025.1 Deltaproteobacteria bacterium | reverse complement strand
CACCGTCGGAGTGGGCTGGGCCGATCTGTCCTTGGGAATAATAACGCCATTCACGCCGATACAAAGTGCCGTCCTGATCAAAGCACCCAGGTTGCGAGGATCCATAATACTGTCAAGCAGCAGCAAAAAAGAATTTGATTTGTCATCCTGAAAACCGCTGAGCATATCTGAAACACTGACAAAAGGATACGGTCCTGTTTGCATGCCAACACCCTGGTGATGTTCACTACCTGAAATAGATTTTAGATATAAAGTATTTGAGGTCTCTAAAGGTATTTTCAAGGAATCAGCAAGCGTTAAGATTTTTTCAAGACGTTTTGAGATTTTTTCTTTTGTAATGTAGACTTTAAAAATATCTCTACGACCCGCCCTGAGGGCTTCATAAACCGGATTGATGCCAAAAAGTATTTCTTTTTTCACCATGATCTTTCAGGCGATAATTGCGCGTCTCGGAATTTATATAACCAAACTAAATCTACAACATTCTTTACGGCTTGAACGTTTGCCTCGAATATGGCCCCAATTAAACAGAAAAATGTTTCACGGGATAAAAATAATGGAATAGCGGGCAGAAGCCCCTAAATTTGTTCATTGGCGGTATTTTTTTATAACAGCATTAATTTCTTCAATTGCCGCGGAAAGTTTATCATTAACAATAACATGACGGTACAATTTTTTTTGGCCCATCTCCTTTTTTGCGTTTAGAAGACGGTTTTCGATCACCGTCTTACTATCAGAACCTCGCATTTCCAGTCGTTTTCTAAGGGTCTCCATCGATGGAGGCAAAATGAATATGGTCACACTTTCAGGAAATTTTTTGAGGATTTGAAGTGTACCCTGAACATCAATGTCAAGAAGGATATCGTAGCCGGATGAGAGGTTATTTTCTATAAACTCGGCCGAAGTCCCGTAATAATTTCCGTATACTTCCGCCCATTCTGCCCAGCGGTCTTTTTGTATCCCTTTCGTAAAATCTTGTTTTGAAACGAAATGGTAATCAACGCCATCCTGTTCCTCGGCACGTGGTTTTCTCGTTGTATACGAAATCGAATAGAGCATATCCGTAAACTGCTTTAGCACGGCTTTGACAAGTGTTGTTTTTCCGGCTCCAGACGGTGCTGAAATGATGAAAAGATGTCCACGTTCAGGTTTCATTGTCTATTTCTAAGTCATGACGGATCACGTCGTTCCTTTAAGGGTCGTGTAACGCTGGGATATGGTTTCTGCTTGTATCGCAGAAAGCACGATATGGTTGCTGTCCATTACAATAATAGATCGGGTTCTGCGACCATGTGTTGCATCAATCAGTCGTTTCTCATCCTTAGCCTCATCTTTGAGACGTTTCATGGGCGCTGAATTTGGCGAAACAATGGCAATCACCCGTTCCGCCGCTACTGTATTCCCAAAACCGATATTCAAGAGATTCTGATCCATATGTACTTCCCTTTCCCTAGTTTCAAGCTGCTATTTCAATTTGTAGGTAATGCAGTTTGCCAGTAATATATTAATAGTCAAGTGGAGCTTATTCCACATTTTGTAATTGTTCCCGTATTTTTTCAAGATCAGACTTCACGTCCACTATGGTGTGGGATACATGTGCTTTTTCTGTTTTGGACCCCATGGTATTGAATTCACGATGAAGCTCTTGCAATAAAAAATTGAGTTTTCGACCGGCAGGTTCTTCTGACCTCATAATTGTACGAAACTGTTTGATGTGACTCGCCACCCTTACAATTTCTTCTGATATATCACTTTTGTCAGCCAGAAAGGCCGCTTCCTGTGTAATTCTTTCAGGATCTATCTCCACCACACCCCTGGTTAAAGCCACAATCCTTTCTTTCAAACGCTGTTGATAATAATTTAAAAGATCGCTCGATTCTTTTTCGATCAGATCAACATTTTTTTCAATCCGGTTTATCCGACCGGTAATATCCAAAGCAATAAACTCTCCTTCCTTCTTTCGCATCTCAACAAGATTGTTCAATGCCTCATAGAAACAATCTTTCACAACAGGCCAAACAGCGTCCATATCCCGGTCAGTTTCCACAGTCTGAATAATACCATCTTCTTTAATCAAAAGGTCAACGGTGATTTCTGAATGAAGGCCAAGCTGTTCTTTTAATTGAACAAGACGATCATAGTATGCTTTGGCTTTGGGAACATTGACTTCAAAGTTATAAGCCTCATCGGAACCATCATTGATCTGCAAACTCACTTCAATGCGGCCTCTTGCTATTTTCTCGATGATCAAGGCTTTTATCTTTTCCTCCAAGACACTATATCCATGCATGATTCTCAGGGAAACATCAAGATATCTGCTGTTGTAGGACCGGATTTCAGTTGAGACACTTACTCCACCCGCCGTTTTCTCAACGCTGGCATAGGCAGTCATACTTTTCATCATGATATGTTTCCAATCTCACTATTTTAGGAATCATCTCCCAAAAAGTTGGTCGAGTGAAAGGGGCCAAGGGTCCAAGGATTCGAGGGTTCGAATGAAAAAGCTTTAAAAACATATAATCACTTGACCCCTTGATTCCTTGAATCCTCGAATCCTTTTCTCCGACTAATTTGAAGAAGAACACTTTTTGTACCATCTAATCGAATAAAACTCTGGCGTCCTTTAAATCTATCGTATATTTCTTTCGCACCTGTTCAAGAAACGTTATTATAATTTCCGATGCATAATCAGGATAGGTCCATGGTAACGGCTTAAATCCTCCTTTAGCATAGATCAGAGTCAGGTCAGCATAAATGCCCTTTCCAATATAAATCCGGTGGCTGTAATTTTTCCCGGTCGCCAATACAAATCGCTCATGGAGCAGATATCCGGGATCTATATTAACCACCCGTTTTCCGTTACTTGAATGTTCATGCTCAAGATCATTGGTAAACACTTTAATATCTGCAAGAGAAACCTGATGTAT
>JAFDCA010000463.1 GCA_019313025.1 Deltaproteobacteria bacterium | reverse complement strand
TTGTTATTTTGAATCATTTGAGTAAATCAACCTTGCCCATTTGAATTTCTGTTGAGGAAGAATTGTATGCGAAAACTTACAAATTGCCAACGTTTCCGTTTTTGCCTTATATCTTTTGTTCGGCACGGATATCCGACACTATTAGGTTTTGATTTGTATTGGTGTCATAAAATCTTTGTAAGGTCTATTTTTTTCCCTTCGGATAATTAGCATGAAACATTCATGTACCTAAAGAGCGTAATGCAATCAGTGTTCCGATCAACGTGGCAATGACCTGCTTTGAAAAGCCCCTATATCATTGCCTAAAAAAAATTAATGTACAATATGTTAAAAAGCATTACACAAAAAAAGCGCCGACTTTTCAAAGTCTGAGTCAATTGCATTGTTATGCTTCTACATGTTTTTGGATTTCAAGCAATTCTACTTTTTGTTTTTCTAAAGATGCAAGTTTTCTCTTAAGGCTATTTATTTCTCTGGTAAGAGTTCGCAACTTATGCTTGATTTTTTGATTTTCTACCGCTTTGTTTCCGTGTAGCTCTAAAGCTAATGCCTCAATTTCGGTTCGAAGTACTCTGAAGTATGGATTACCATGAGCATAGTTTTGTCGGTATTGCAATTTGCCCGCTTTCATTGCATCAATTATTTCTTCTTCTTTAAGGCCAAATTCCTTACACGCATTTTTGTGGCTAAACGTCCCACCTTGCTTGACCCACTGAGATTCTGACATTTTATACTACCCCTTTTTGTTATTCAAAATGCTCCTATTTATTCCATTTACTACGTTTTGAATATGCATTCATATAACGAATCATTGAAGTTACAATACCTGAAATAAATTGATTGGCATTTACCATATCAAGATTAAATTCTTCAGCAATTTCCTTGTATGATTTATTTACTAATCCATTTCTATGAAATCTTGCACGAAATATTTTAGGGGCATCGTAATCAACTGATGGCCATTTCCAACCTCCGCGACTACGCATATTCGGGTTTCGATTAAATTTGATTGTTTCACCTAAAGAATTAATCATTTCCCAATATATATCCCAGTTAATTTCACTTGCGTTGTGACGTGTGTATAAAGTTTTTCCGAAGGCTTTCTTTTTCATAAGTTTTCTTTCCGGGGCATAACAATTGATTGGGTGGTTTCTGTATATCTTCCAGATAAATTATCTCTTGTTAGTAAGCTTTGCCGATTAATGGATTTTAGCTATATAACATTCCATTCTGGATGTTATAGGGAAAACTGTTTTACATCCAGGAACGCCTTCTAAAAAAGATCAAGGTATTTTTTCTTACCAGTTTCAGAACTTTCTGGTATTTCATCGCAATCAAGCATACTTGCATTATACTTGAATCTTGATACGAAATATCGTGGTGTGCCTTCTAATTGCCAATCTGTGATATGCTGAGAATACATGAAAAATCGCTAAAATTCAGATATGTACATGCAATCACAAAACTGGCTCAATTACAGATATCATATTTGGTGATTGTAAAGTCAAGTAAATTTGAAAATGCGGTTTTATAACAAATTTGGTCCAACACAAATTTTCCCCTACTCATTACTGTCCCTCCACTCTTTGTATTTCCGAAGATCTTTTTCTAAAAAATACAGAGATAAGCCCAGAATTACCGCATCATCTATTTGGCCCAGTCCAATTATGTAATCGGGAATCAGGTCAATGGGGCTGATTATGTAAGCCAAGGCAACGACGAAGATGACAATTGATTTAACGGATATATCTCTGTAGGTGCCTTTCCAATAATCCTTAATTAGAGGTATTAGCAGTCTGAGATCTTGAAATAATCGGGACAACAAGCCGAATCTGATGATACTATTTTTTGACATTTTGAACTTTCAATGCACTGCCGTGTTGATCCCGATCCCGCAGTACAGACAACTTTTCCTGTTAACAATTTGAACAAGCCCACAAGAACCGCAGATAATACCATAAACTGGTAATCTGATATGTTCAGTTACATTCTCGCTTGTGACATTAAATAGAGGTCTATAGCAATGGACTCTACAAAGAAGAAAAAGGACCATCGGCAGTTGGGTTAAGAAAATCGCTATGCTTTTAAAAATAATCAGTTTCAGCCCCTAAGGCAACAATTTGATACTTCTAAAGTATATCCTAAACTGTTTTCCGTAACACATAACGTGGAAGGTATCTGATCCCCAAATAAATTGGTAGTTCGCACCGCCATAACGAAAACGCGCTATCGGTGCGCCATCAGCGCTGCTGATTGGTAGATTTCAACATCTCAGTGAAAGCGAAAAACGGCTGAAAAATGGCAGAGTTTAATTACCCTGCCATAATATTCATACTCTACCCTGTAAGCAGATAGAGTAAATCAAACTAATTCAGGTGATTCCAAATGAGGAACCATATTCAATTTACAATTTTCAAGAGGGAAACATCCAGTTCTTGAAAGCTTCCCTGATGGCTTCGCGGAATTCGTGAATCGGTTTCGATGGTATTTGCGGGGAAGGGTATGCCAAGGCATAGGTCAATTTCACCCGCGGACGAAACGGGCGCAAAGTAACTTTGTTGCGCCAGTGTTGGGCGGCGAAGGGCTCCATCAAGCCGATACAGAGGTCTTGGGCGATCATGGCGTAACCGGTGTGTGAGGTATGATAGGCCGTTACGTATCTAGGTTCTACACCGGCTTTCTGTAATATCTGCTCATCCTCCTCCCAGGTGAGCGGTCCGGTGGGCAGGGGTTTTAACAGCGGAATCCCGACCAAGTCTTCGGGGGTAATGACATCTTTCGATGTCAGGGGATGCGAAATGGGCATGGCACAGTAAGTTTCGGTTTCCAGCAGCGTCTCCACCTCAATACCGGTGATGGGTGGGAAGGCGAGGGTTACGGCCAGGTCAACACGCATTTGCTGTAACCGTTCAAGGAGATCCGGGACAATAACCGTGTCCACATTGAGCATGATCGTGGGATAATGGACGCGATAGGCTTTAATGGCCACCGGCAACAGGGTGGCCGACAAAGCGGGAGTACAAGCAATTTTCAATTCGCGGGGTTCGCTGCGGCGAATTCTGGCGGCCGCTTGATCCAGACGTTCCAGGCCCAGAAAATTCTGCTCAA
>JAFDCA010000462.1 GCA_019313025.1 Deltaproteobacteria bacterium | reverse complement strand
CCACCCCCGCCGGATGACGTAACACAATAAATCGTTGATCTGAACGGGGAGCCGGAATCGTCTCTCCATAGATCCGTTTGGCCTCTTCAGCATACCAGAGCAAGAAATCCGCACCGTATCGCACTTCTCCCATGGAGGCTTTCAATGGCTTTCCCTGTTCCTCGGTCATCACCCTTGCCAGGTATTCTTTCTGCTCCATCATGAACTGATACGCCCTGTAAAGGTATTCTGATCGCTGATAGGCGGTCAAACCGGACCAGGTTTCAAAGGCCCCATGGGCCGATTCTATGGCCTGCCGGGCATCATCTTGATTTCCATCCGCCACTTCTCCGATTTTTTCACCATTTGACGGGTTATGGGTGGAAAAGGTTGCGCCGCTGACAGCGTTAACCCATTGGCCATTAATGTACATCATGGAGTTCCTCCTTATTCATAAATGATCATATTAGTTTTAGTATCCAATGGGATATCAAAAAATAAACGACGCCTGAACATATGAGGCATGCACACAACAACCAGAGATGGCGGTAAACGGCACTCATGCTCGTGTTGAAATATTCGTTGGACAGAATAAAGCACAGGTGAAGCGGAGAAAGGAGTACACCTGAAAAACCGCAAACGATGGTCAGCATGACATACTGTAACATAAAACCGGATTCCCCTAAAGAATGAATCAGCGGAATCAGTATGGGGAGTGTGACACCCACGAATGCAATGGTAATCCCTGTGATGAGTCCCACCAAAAACGGAAGTATTATTGAAATTAACATCAATGGAACTTTAAGCATAAGTAATTCATTGCTGATCGCCCCTACTGCATGGCTGTCTTCCAGAATGCCCTTAAAGATTAAAATGGATGCCACAATGTACATCATGTTTAAATTTTGAAGGTTGCTGATGATTTTCCATATTTGTTTTTTTGATAACGTATTTGTAAACCATATCCAGCCGATTGACAAAACCAGTGCAAGGATCAGGCCGATTTCTTTGGAAACAGTGAGATTTGGGAGCCAATAAGAAAACAAAATCCCCATGCCAAGCCCGGGAATGATGACCAGCAAAATAGGGGTCATCTCTTTGAAAAATGGCCACACGGGCACATCGGAATCCTGTTCTCGATTTTTTACCAACGTCTCTCGAAGGTCTTTTAACGGCAGGTAGCCAAAGTATAATGCGAGTATCGTGATCGGACACATGAAGACCATGAAGTTTAGAATATTAATATTTGCCAAAACGGTTGCCAGCAGCACACCAGGGTATAAGGGCCACCAATATTCCCAGATATGGCGAAACCAATAATTGATAAAACTGAGTTTGTCGCCGGAAAGATCTGACTGCGTTCCCAAGTCTTTGACCATGGGTGCGGAAAAAACAGCGCCCCCCGGCATCGGCAGAAGTCCGATAAGAGCTGGAAATACAATAAGATTTATTTTGATATTTTTGATTAATCCCCTGAAATTTTGAAGAAGGCGCTTCATTTGGCCGGAAAGCTCCATGCTGCTGCTGAGGACCAAAATCAGTGAAACGATGAGCGCAAGGGACAATGTTTTTGGATATACGATCGATTTGGCCATGGAAACGATCATGGGTCTGGGGTTCAAACCGAATAAAACGCTTAATGAAACCGCCCCCAAAATAAAACTGTGGCCCAGCGAGAGTTTTTTTCGAATCAAAAAAAGCATAAAAACGAACACGATGATAATTCGAATCATCGCAGGGATTTGTTCTAAAATAACCATAAGTTATCGATGCAACACCACTGTAGTCTGGACAACAGCCCGTAAAACCGTCATTTATATATAATCTGAAACGATGTTAAAATTTAACCGCAGGCGTCGCTTTCTCCGTTTCGGGCACTTCGTAATACGCAGCGCTTGAGACACCCGCAATCATGGCATAAAACCTTCCGAAAAATGTCCGGATAAACGTGTTCAGAATTTGAACAGAATCATTGTATCGTTTCCGTTCCACTGAAATTCGATTTTCAGTCCCTTCCAGGCTATCCTGAAGTTTGAGAAACGATTCGTTGGCCTTGAGTACGGGATATCTTTCCTGAAGCAAAAGGAGCCTTGAGAGAACACCTTCTAGCTGGTTCGAGGCTTTAACTTTGTCTTTTACATCCTTTGCTTGAAAGTATAACGTTCTGGCTTGGGCAATATTTTCAAACAGCTCTTTTTCATGCTTTGCATACCCTTTTACCGTTTCAACCAGATTGGGGATCAGATCGTATCTTCTCTTTAACTGGTTTTCCACCTGAGCCCATTTTCCCTTAACATCTTCATCCATGGCGATAACTTGGTTATAACCGGCGATAATCTTGCCGAACATCATAAAACCGACTAGAACGACGACTCCCACTACAATAAGTATGGTTTTCATCTGTTTTGACATAATGTACCTCCAATATAGAAAGTTTTATAGCTATTTCAGGTTCGAAGAGTTCTTATCTGTATAATCGCTCCATGGATAATGCTTTTTTTACAACCGTGTAAACTCGTAGTTAAAGGATCGTAAAGAAAGAACAAAAATCAATATAAAAATTAAGTGGTCATTCAACAACAAATATTTTCTTGCTTTAAAAATGTTTAGTTATGCGTTTGTTCTTTCTAACGATCCCTAAACCACTCAGACAGTACACGCGTTTCAAAAAAGATGATCCATTCCGCTCACGATTTCATGGTCGTAGGCTGACATAGTGTATATAATAAAACTCACGCCCTCTTTGCTAGTTCAAGGCCGCTTCTATTTAGTGGCCGAACGAAAACTATGGTATTTTCATTAAGATCAAGCCTCCGACCATAGGGCCTTATCTGCTATCTCAAATGCCTGTATAGTGTCTATCCAGCAATTTAAAATAAACACAATGGGTGTACAATTCAGAAATGAGCAGTTTTTGTTCT
>JAFDCA010000461.1 GCA_019313025.1 Deltaproteobacteria bacterium | reverse complement strand
TTGATCTCAAAGGAAATCTAGTGGATCCGGCCACTCAGCCAAAATTTGACTTAACCGTGGATGTATCTCCGTTTTCGCCTCGAAAACTTCTGGCCGCAGCGGGACAGGCTTTTCCTGTATCGACATCTGATCCTGGCGTATTAAATCGTGTGTCCTTTAAAGCCGGTGTCAAAGGAGACTTAAAGAATATATCTGTTTCAAATGGCGTTATGGATATGGATGAATCAAAAATGAATTTTACAATGAAGGCCGGTGATTTTGCAAAACCCCGGATATGGTTCAATATGGATCTTAATCAAATCGATCTGGATCGATACCTGCCGCCCCCAGCCGGAAAAACGGCAGGAGAAAAAAAAACCGAGACAACTTCACCCAAGAAGGGCAAAAAAAGTGATTATTCAACATTGCGTCGGCTATCTTTAAACGGTACAATGCGCATCGAAAGGCTTAAAATTAAGAATGCTAAAATCGAACGGGTTCATCTTGACATCACCGGAGAAAAAGGAGCTTTCAATCTCCGGCCGCTTACCATGAACCTGTATCAAGGCAACTTGTCGGGCCATGGGATGTTCAGTGTACAAAGTGATGTACCGCAGACGAATGTCCATCTGACATTAGATGGTGTTCAGGCGGGCCCCCTTTTAAATGATCTTTTAAAAAAAGATTTTCTCGAAGGGATGCTTAAGGCACAGGTGAATCTCAACATGAATGGAGATGATGCTGTTGTCATCAAGCGTACTTTAAACGGCGACGGGGATCTACTGTTTAAAGACGGGGCCATTAAAGGCGTCGATTTAGATGGAATGTTTCATAATATCAAAGCCGCTTTCAGGTCGTCTGAAAAAGACGAAAAAGCGCCGCGGACAGATTTTTCCCAGCTTAATATCCCTTTTTCCGTTAAGAACGGCCTTGTTAATACCGCCAATACGTCTCTAATATCACCCTTGATTCGATTGAAGGCATTGGGAAACGCCGATTTAGTAAAAGAACTGATTGATTTCAGGTTAGAACCCAAACTCGTTGGAACCATAAAGGGACAGGGGGATACCAAAGATCGCGAAGGGCTCATGGTCCCGGTATTGGTAACGGGAAGCTTTTCTTCACCCAAGTTCCGTCCGGATCTCGAAGGCATATTAAAACAAGAAATTGAAAAAAGTCTTCCGGCCTTACAAAATAAGATATTGGGCACTGAGTCTCAAAAAGAAGAATCAAAGTCGGTGGAGGAACAGATAAAAGGAATTCTCAAAGGATTTGGCAAATAAAATCGTATTATAATAATATTAATTTAAAATTGGCACAAAATTTGCTTTAACTAAAATCAAATGGAATCAAGCTTCATGCTTTTTTGATTCCCACCTCCTTTTTTTAACCCTGTTAGGTTGTCGCTGCCTAACAGGGTTTTTAATTTTCGATAGCTGTCTGGCACACATCCAGGTGTCAATATAGTGGGCATATCCGTCAAAGAGTTGCCGGATTCAGTCAGGTTGATATGGTTTTATATTAAATATTTTGGTTCTTCTCGGATTTGGCTGGAGATGAACAAAAAAAAATCCTGGTCTACGGCAAGTTATCAACGTAACTGAAAATTGATAGTGCGAGATTTGAGTTGCTTATCAGTAAGATGGAAACTATGGGTAGTTTTTATTTGGGGTTTCTTTCATTGATCAATGATATTTCCACCCGACGATTGGCTTGACGATTTTCGGGCAAGGTGTTATCAAACATTGGCTGATATTCTGAGAATCCCTGAATGGATACTCGTACAGGGGAAACACCGTTATTGATAAGCGATTTTGCCACATTAATGGCACGGGCAGCCGATAATTCAAGATTAGAAGGAAACTTTTCCGTATTAATGGGCGTGTTGTCTGTGTGCCCGGAAATCACCACCTGATAACCCTTTTTTGATGCAATGAATTCGGCAATCTTTTTGGAGATAGAACGGTAGGCTTCGAGCAGTGTTGCTTCTCCCTCTCTGAATGTAATGCGTTCACCCAGGACAAAGACAAGTCGGTTCTCTTCCTTTCGGATGGAAAATAAATCTTTATCTTTTTCTTCCACTACGTTTAACACATCCGTGCGGAGTTGATTAATCGCTTTGTCTAAAATGGTGTCTTTATTTGTGGCAATTGCGGGTTCTGTGAGTGTCTTATCCGGTTCTACCACAGATTCTTTTTCCAAGGGCTGTTGAGAGAGATAAGGGGTTTCGATATCCGGGGTCGACCAGTCCACATTGGGACTGTTGGCTGTCAAGTATGTTTCTTTTGCGGACAGAGAATGGAGAAAGAGAAAAAATACCAGAAGAAGGGTCATTAGATCGACCATGCTCCAAAGCGGGACTTCTTCCTCAACGGTTTTTCGAGCCAGCATTTTCTGAAGCTGTATTCTTTTTCGTTCGGACAATTCAAGCTGATTTTGGAGCACTTTGGTGCGGTTGTTTTTAAGCATTTTGTCTTTTCGCGGTCAATTTTTCCATTGGACTCGATGAGACCGGCCATTTTGATGGAACCTGAGATTCAAACAA
Organism: Deltaproteobacteria bacterium; assembly: GCA_019313025.1. The sequence goes on along the minus strand of JAFDCA010000461.1, from coordinate 1,818 downwards.
ATCCTTTTGCCTTCCCTGACAATTCTCCATATAGGATTGTAAGTGGTACGCAACGGCCCTGGAATTTTTGTCTTGTGAAATATCTATCACACCTTCTATAATGACATAAAGGAGTGCGGATTCTATTTTAAGATGTTCCGTTAGCTTTTTATGGAGCGGAAGAAAAATAAAATTGGCTATCAACAATCCATACAAAGTGGTGAGAAGGGCGATGGCCATTCCTTTGCCCATATCTGCAGGAGATCCCAAATTGTTCAATACGTTGATCAAACCGATGATAGTGCCCAAAAATCCGATAACCGGTGCAAGCTTTTGAAGGGTATTTAAAATGTTGACGAGAGACTCCTTTCGAGAAAAATAAATTTCATATTCTTTTTCCATGAGTTTGTGAATTTCAAACGGATCATATCCATCAACGATCAGATCAATTCCTTTACGCAGAAAAAAGTTTTTGATACGATGTGCTTCTTTCTCCAAGGCCAACTTGCCATAGAGTCTGTTTACGCGAGACAATTTTGCAATATCTTTGACCAGAAATCGATAATCCATTTCCTTGCGGCGAAAAATGACAACCAATGTTTTTAATAAATCTTTATAGCTTTTCATGGGAAAAGATAAAAACCCGATAACAATGGTCCCGCCAAGTACCAGGATACCGCTTTTAAGATTCAATATCATTGATGTTTCGCCGATAATCTTTGTCGAGAGCCCAAGAAATAACATTATTCCTGCTGCCGGAATCATTTTTCGAATCATTTTTCCTCTCCATCGTGTCTCTTAATTATTGAATGTAAACAAATCTATATGCAGCTGGTGTGCCACAAGGATCATTCCAAATATATTTCACGTAAATATTTTAAAAAACGCCGTAATCTAAATAGTTTGATAGATATATCAAAAATGTTAAGTTGGAACGAAACAAAAGGATGATGGGAAAATATTTCCTATTGTTTAAAGATACATAGAAAATATCGCCCCATGGACAGACGGTAAAATCATAGGCAGGAATATGTTCTAAATTTTTGGATAATGATCCGTTGAAAGGGGCTGGCAAAAAAACATTGATAATAAAATAAAATTCTTTTACTATTAAGGATGGTACGCCTGGCAGGATTCGAACCTGCGACCTACGGATTAGAAGTCCGTTGCTCTATCCAGCTGAGCTACAGGCGCACACAAGAAGCAGTAATAAGTACCATATGCTCGAATTCATGTCCACAAAAAAGATGTGGCCAGATAGTTCAGGTTTTTCTATAACTTAGGTATCCGTTTAATTTTTTAAATCCAGCTTTGCTGTTTATGCGATGTCGGGGTTCACGAGAGTTATGAATAAAACCTCAAAAAAACAAAAAGGTTACAAAAAGAAGCTCGATAGCATCCAAAACGAAAATTCGGGTGATAATAAAAGTCCGATGCATTCTTCTTCAGACAATGCTCTTGTAAAATTCGATCCGCTTCAGCGGTATCTGGCCGAAATAAGCAAATACAAGCTTCTTACCAGAGAGCAGGAAATCGAACTCGGTAAAAGAGTTCGTGAAGAGGGAGACACAGAGGCGGCTTACGTTTTAGTGACCGCCAACCTGAGGCTTGTGGTGAAGATTGCACTTGAATTTCAGAGGGTCTGGATGCAGAATCTTTTAGATCTGATCCAGGAAGGAAATATCGGATTGATGCAGGCGGTTAAAAAATTCGATCCCTATAAAAATGTGAAGTTTTCGTACTATGCATCCTTTTGGATTAAGGCTTACATTCTTAAATTTATTATGGACAACTGGCGCCTGGTGAAAATCGGTACGACCCAGGGACAACGTAAGCTCT